>JAUNUA010000002.1 GCA_030538435.1 Brachybacterium sp. | reverse complement strand
GCTTGCGCGTGTGCATGTCCAGGCGTGGCGGGAGGCGTACGGGGAGATCCTGCCCCCGGCGTTCTATGACGATGCCGCGCTGGAGAGTCGCACTGCGATGTGGCAGCGGTTCACTGCCCGCCCGCCGGAGGACCTCCAGGATCGGGTCCGGATCGCTCGGGACGCCGACGGTGCGGTCAAGGTCGACCCGGATCTCGACGATCTACGGGAGATCCGGATGGCGCGGTGAGCGCGTCACGGGGACGCGGGGAGATCTGCACGAAACGGCGTAGAGGAGCACGGCACCTGCACATGCGCAGGTGACGTGCTCTGGGACGCCATCGTGTGCAGAACGTCGGGCCTCCGCTCACACGAACGCGCTGACTCCCGTCACCGCCCGGCCGTTTGCCAGCGACCGTATTGTGTCGGCACCCTCGTCGGTGCGCAGCACGGCTGGCCGCGTTCGGTCATCGCGCCAGGCGTTTCAATGCCTCTCGCAACTGCTCGGTCGCCTCGCTGCTCAACGGAGCCATCGGGGCACGCGGGTCGCCGACCGGGAGCCCCTGCAGCCCGAGCCCGGCCTTGACCGCCGGGATGAACTGCGTGGAGATCATCGCGTCGATCACGGGGTAGAGGCGATTCCACAGCTCCAGCGCCCCGCTCAGGTCGCCGGCGCGGATCGCATCGTGCACGGCGACGATCTCGGTGGGGACCACGTTGGCGGCACCGGCCATCACTCCGGCCGCCCCTTCGACCAGGGCTGAGTAGAGGTGCACGTCCCAGCCGATGAACGTCCCGATCCGGTCACCGTGATGGTGGATCAGCTGGAGGGCCTGGGACCAGTCCGCACTGGAGTCCTTGACGTAGCGGATGTGCTCGAACTCGTCGGCGAGGGAGACGATGGTCGCGGGGTCCAGGTTGACCCCGGTGGCATCCGGGATGTTGTAGAGCATGATCGGCAGGTCCACCGCCTCGGCTACGGTGCGGATGTAGGTCACCGTCTCCTCCAGGGAGAGCGCCTCGTAGTAGGGCGTGACGAGCATGAGCACGTCGGCGCCGGCCTCCTGGGCGGCCCGGCTCTGACGGATCGCCCGGGCGGTGGTGACCGCACCTGTCTGCGCGATCACGGGCACTCTGCCGGACACGTGGGCGGTGACCTCCTCCACCATGCCCTGGCGCTCGTGATCCTCCATGGTGGCGAACTCGCCGGTGGACCCTCCGACGACAACGCCATGCACGCCACCGTCAATGGATCGATCGACGACGCTGCGCAGTGTGGGGACGTCAACCCGGTCATCCGCGTCGAAGGGGGTGGCCAGGGCGGTCAGAACGCCGTGAAGGGCGATGCTCATGAAGGTGCCTTTCGATTGGATGCGGAGCGAGGCAAGGTGCGGGGGGTTCCCAGGCGGCTGGCGACCTCCTGGGCCGCGGAGAAGCCCGAGGTGATCGAGCTCTCCGTGTAGAGGGTGCCCAGGTAGTCTCCGGCCAGGAACACGCGGTCGGTGCCCCGCATGAGGGTGGGCTGCAGCTTGGCCCTGCCCGGGAAGCTGTACGGAGAGGCGACTTCCCAGCGCTCGGCGCGCGCCTCGGTGACTGACTCGGCAAAGCCGTGTCCCAGCACCTGGTCCAGGTCGCGCAGATGGGTGTTCACCACCTCCTCATCGCTCTTGTCGAGCAGGGCCCGGCCCAGCGATGCGGGCGAGAAGGTCATGAGGCTGCCGCCGGGACGGCGCACCTTCTCGGTGCCCCGCACGATGCTGGCCTGGTTCAGAGCGATGGCGAAGGAGCGCTTGGGGGCGGCGATCGCATAGAGATCGTCCCAGGGACGCGCGGAGGTCTCGTTCGTCAGGAACGCTGAACTGACATGCGGGCCGTATTTGATCTGGCCGAGGGCCGTGCGCAGTTCCTCCGGCAGGTCCACAGCGATCCGTCGGGAGACATCCGCGGTGGTTGCGAGCACGACCGATCGCGCCTCGACCTCGCGGTCGATCCCGTCTTGGCGGTAGCGCACCAGCACGGAGTCCCGCCGATGCACCACCTCGTTCACCTCGGCCCCCAGCTGGAGTCGGTCCGACATCGTCGCGGCGATGGTGTTCGTCAGGGTCGACGGACCGCCGACAATGCCGCGGTTCAGGCCCTGCCCGAAGCCGAGCACCAGGCTGAAGTACCCCAGCCCGGCGCCGGCGGAGATCTCGTCCATGGTGCCCGCCGACCGTGTCACCGTGGTGGTGAACAGGGCCTCGGCGTCCTCGCTGAGGCGGCCCGCATAGGCTCGAAACGTGCGGTCGTTCTCGAAGTCGTAGATGCGCTGCTGGCGCATGGCACCGGATTCACCCGGACGCTTGCGCACCACGGAGGTGTACTGGGCGACTCCCTTGGCCAGCTTGATCCCGGCCCACATGGTGTTGAGCCGGGACGACAGGAGCATGGGGATTCGCAAGGGATAAGTGACGATGTGGCCCGTGGTGAGCAGCCTGCCGTTCATGGACACAGCCTGCAGCGATCCGGGGATCTCCACTGCCGCCACTCCGACCTCGGAGAGCAGCGCATCGGTCGATGAGCCGGGGCCGGCGAAGACGTGGCCGCCCCAGTTGAGCCAGTAGTCCCCCCGGCGTTCCGAGAGGATCCGGCCGCCCACTCGGTCGGCCGACTCCAGAACTAGGGTGTCCCAATGACGAAGCCGCCACGCTGCGGACAGACCGGCCAGGCCCGCGCCGATGATGATCACGTCCTTCACGCGCGTGCCTCCACTTCCGAGGGGTGACATCTGCCCGCACACTATGCCGTGATCTGTGATCACACAAGGGGTGTGGTCGGCCGCTTGCTCCCGAGGAGCCGGAGGGACGATGACGACGCGGTCCGCTACGGCCTTGGGCAGGGAGGCTGCGGATTCAGGGAATGGCGCGGCGGATGCGGTCGGTCGCGGCATCGATCGAGGCTGCAGTGAGCTCACGCGCCGCATGATCATCGTGATCCGTCGCGGCGCCCAGAAGCCGGGTCTGGAAGTCCACCAGCGCCTGGGTGTTGCCGCTGTCCAGTTCACGGGCGGCGCCGATGATCTTGTAGGAGCGGCTGCGCTGCCAGAGCACGTGGATGAGCTCGAGGAGCACGGGATTTCCCGCGGCGCGGTACAGCACCGTCAGGAAGTGCTCGTCGGCGTCGAGGTACGCGACGACCTCACCGGCCTCCAGATGGGATGCCATGGCAGCGAGGTCGGCCCGCAAGGCCTCGAGGTCCTCCTGCGTCACCGCCGCGGCGCCGGCGCCGGCGGCATCGATCTCGAGCGATCGGCGCACCGAGTAGACGTGGAGAAGTTCGGTGGGTGTGAAGCCCTTGACCCGGGCTCCGCGATTGGGCTGTGTCTCCACCAGGCCCAGTTCCTCGAGGCGACCGATCGCTTCGCGCACCGGCATCACGCTCGTGCCCAACTCTGCGGCGAGATCCCGGATCCGCAGGCGATGACCAGGGGCATAGCTACCGTCCATGATCGCGCGATGGATCGCCTCGAAGGTCTGCTCGCTGATGCGTTCCGGGGGGCGCAGGGTCGGTAGGGGCATGGATGGAGTATAGAAATCCGGAGCAGCGGCAGGCGTAGGCCCGACGGCGACGGCGGCAGGCGAGACCGGGGCGGCGCCGGAAGCACCCGCGAGCGGGACGTCGGCGGCGACAGGGGTGCGCGGAGCGTGAACAGTCGAGCAGGGACGAAAGTCCCCGGACCTCTTGCCTGATCTGTGATCACAAACTACGGTGTGGCGATGTGATGTGAGACGCACGTGCGTCCGTGTTCACCGACGAACACGGCAAGAACTCATAGAGGAGCTCCCGATGGTCGACAGCATCTACTCGATCGGCAACACGATGTGGATGATCATCCTGTTCCTGGCGATGCCGATCGGCGTGTATCTGACCCTCCGCACCCGGTTCCTGCAGGTGCGGTTGTTTCCGGACATGATCCGGCAGCTCAAGGGGACGGGAGAGGTCAAAGAAGGAGGCCTCACCCCGTTCCAGGCGCTGTCGCTGACCATTGGTAACCGCGTGGGCGTGGGAAACATCGCTGGGGTGGCCACCGCCGTGGGCTTCGGCGGACCAGGTGCCTTGTTCTGGATGGGCGTCATGGCATTCTTCGGTGCCGCGACCGCATTCGTCGAGTCCACCCTCGCCCAGATCTTCAAGCGGCGCATCGACGGTGAGCTGCAGGGCGGCGTGCCCTACTACTTGGAGAAGATCTTCCAGAAGAGATGGCTGGGCATGATCGCCGCCGTCACCGCGTTGATCCTCTACGCGCTGCTGGCACCGGGCGTGCAGTCCACCAACATCGGCGTCTCCGCGGAGTACGGGTTGGGTCTGCCCACCTGGGCAACGGGCCTCATCGTCACCGGTGTTCTGGGCGTCGTCATCTGGGGAGGCCGCCAGCGCGTCCTCTCCTTCGTGAAAGTGGTCGTGCCGATCATGGCGCTGGGATACCTGATCCTCACGGTCCTGGTGCTCCTGTTCAACATCACCCAGGTTCCCGGTGCCATCGCCCTGATCTTCACCAGCGCCTTCGGTGCCGACTCCGTCTTCGGCGGGATCGTCGGGTCGGCGATCGCCTGGGGCGTGCGACGCGCACTGTTCTCCAACGTCGCAGGCGTCGGCGAAGGGACCTACGCCGCAGGTGCCGCAGATGTCTCCCATCCCGCCAAGCAGGGCCTGGTGCAGTCGTTCACGATCTACATCGACACCCTGGGGATTTGCATGGCCACCGGGCTGATGCTGGTCGTCACCGGCAGGTACAACGTGATCACCACGGGCGGTCAGGAGATCCAGATCAATCTGCCCGGCGTGGACGCGGGGCCGAACTTCACCCAGGAAGCCCTGGCCACGGTCTCGGAGGTCGCAGCAGGTCCGTTCATCTCCGTCGCCATAGCAATGTTCGCGCTGACCACGATCGTCGCCTTCTATTTCATCGCCGAGGCCAACCTGGTGTACATCCTCGGGGGTCGTCATCAGATCGCGATGCGCATCATGGAGATCGCGCTGCTGGCCGTGACCTTCTACAGCACCATCCAGGACGCGAGCCTGGTGTGGGCGGCAGCAGACATCGGGTACGGAGCCCTGGGCATCATCAACCTGATCGCGCTCATCTTCGTGTCCTCCATCGCCCTGAAGACCTTGAAGGACTACGACACCCAGCGCCGCGCAGGCCTCGACCCCGTCTTCGACCCGGTGCCGCTGGGGATCAAGCACGCCGACTTCTGGGAGGGCCCGGAGGGCTACGCCGCTCAGCGCGCGGCGAGGGCCGAGGAAGCACGCGGAGACGGCAACCGGACCTGATCTGCACGAAACGGCGTCACAGAGCACGGCACCTGCGCATGTGCAGGTGCCGTGCTCTGTGACGCCATCGTGTGCAGAACGTCGCGTCTCCGGTCAGACGAACGCGCTGACCCCGGTCACGGCCCGGCCGACGATCAGCGACTGCATGGTGTCGGTGCCCTCGTAGGTGTGCAGCGCCTCCAGGTCCGCCATGTGCCGGATCACGTGGTTCTCCAGCAGGATGCCGTTGCCACCCAGGAGGTCCCGGGCGTCGGCCGCGAGGATCCGGGCGTTGCGGGTGTTGTGCACCTTCGCCAGCGACGCCTGCTCGGCGCTGAGCTGGCCGGCGGCCTCTAGATCCGCCAGGCGCCGGCAGTACAGGGCCATCGCGGTGAGGGTCTGCAGCATGGTCGCGAGCCGCACCTGCACGTGCTGGGCCTTGGCGAGTGGCCGCCCGAACTGGATGCGGGTGCGGGCGTGCTCGAGGGCCGCCTCGTAGCAGGCGATGGCGTGGCCGAGCGCGCCCCAGGCGACCCCGGCTCGCGTTGCGAACAGGACTTTCGCGGTGTCCTTGAAGCTGCGGGCACCGGGCAGGCGGTTCTCCTCCGGGATCCGCACGTCCGTCAGCTCGATCTGCGCCTGGTGGATGGCGCGCAGGGACACCTTCCCGCGGATGACCTCCGCCTCGTAGCCCTCGCGGTCCTGCTCCACCAGGAACCCGGAGACCTGGCCGTGCAGACCGCCCTCCCCCGCATCGGACGGGTCGTCGACGCGTGCCCACACCACGGAGACGTGCCCGCCGGCGCCGTTGCCGATCCACCGCTTCGACCCGGTCAGCACCCAGTCGTCGCCCTCGCGCCGGGCGACGGTCTCCAGGGACACCGAGTCGGAGCCGTGGTCGGGCTCGGTGAGGGCGAAGGCCGCGAACTCGGTGCCGGCGAGGATCGGCTCCACCCAGCGCTCCTTCTGCGCCTCGGAGCCGAGCAGCACGATGGAGCGCAGCGCCAGGCCGCCCTGCACGCCGATCATGGTGCCGACGGATCCGTCGATGCGGCTCATCTCCATGTTCACCAGGCCCGCCCCCAGCGGTGACAGCGCCCGATGCCCGGGGATGTCCATGCCGTCGGTGAACAGGTCCTTCTGGCCGAGGACGGCGATGAGGTCGGTGGGGTACTCCCCGCGGTCCCACGCCTCGGTGATGCGGGGCAGCACGTCGGGGGCCATCGACCGGGCGACCTGCCATGCTTCGAGGTCATCCCCGTCGACGTCGGCGAACAGGCGGTAGAAGTCGGTGGTGCCTGCCAGCAGCTCCTCGGCGCTGTCCGCGCCGGGGGTGAGGCCGGGTGCGAGGGGGGTGTCGGTCATCGGTCGATCCTTTCCACGATGAGGGCCATGCCCTGTCCGCCGCCGACGCAGAGCGTCGCGAGGCCGTAGCGCCCGTCTCGCTCGCGCAGACCGTTCAGCAGGGTCGTCGTCATACGGGCGCCGGTCGCGCCCCAGGGGTGGCCGAGCGCGATCGCCCCGCCGTGCACGTTCAACTTCTCCAGCGGGATCCCGAGGTCCTCGGCCGAAGGCAGCACCTGCGCGGCGAACGCCTCGTTCAGCTCCACCAGGTCGATGTCCTGGATCGTCAGCTCGGCGCGGGCGAGGGCGCGGCGAGTCGCCTCGACGGGGCCAAGGCCCATGATCTCGGGGCTGAGAGCGCTGACGGCGCTGGCAACGATCCGCGCGAGCGGTGGGATCCCGAGCTCCGCGGCCTTCGCATCGGACATGATCACCAGCGCCGCGGCGCCGTCGGACAGCGGGCAGCAGTTCCCGGCGGTCACGGTGCCGTCCTCACGGAAGGCGGGGGTGAGGGAGGAGACGGCCTCGTAGGTGACGCCGGCGCGCGGGGAGTCATCGGTGCTGATCACGGTCCCGTCCGGGAGGGTGACGGGGCTGATCTCGCGGGTGAAGAACCCGCGTGCGATGGCGTCCTCGGCGAGGTTCTGGGAGCGGACGCCGAACTCGTCCTGGGCCCGACGGGTCACGCCGCGCAGGTCGGCGACGTTTTCCGCGGTCTGGCCCATCACGATGTAGGGGTCCGGCAGCTCGCCGTCCTCGCGGGGATCGTGCCAGGGGCCGGACTCCTCACCGCGGGCGCGCCGCTCGGTGCGCTCCCACGCCTGACGGAAGTACGGGTCGCGGTCGTCTTCCTCGAGGAGCTTGCCGCTGCTGGAGCTGATGTGCTCCACCCCCGCGGAGATCACGATGTCGGCTTCACCGGCGCGGATCGCATGCAGGGCGCTGCGGGTCGATTCGATCGAGGAGGCGCAGAAGCGGGTGACGGTGGCGCCTGGCAGCTCGTCGAGGCCGAGGCGGATCGCGACGGTGCGGGCCAGGTTCCCGCCCTGCAGGCCCTCGGGGATCGCGCAGCCCAGCTGCAGGTCGTCGACGTCGCGGGGATCCAGCTGGGGCACCTGGTCGAGGGCCGCGCGGATGGTCTGAGCGGCGAGGTCGTCGGGGCGGATGCTCACCAGGGAGCCCTTGCGGGCGCGGCCGATGGGTGAGCGGGTCGCGGCGACGATGACGGCTTCGGGCAACTCTTCCTCCACGGGAATCGAGGGGTGCCGCGCGGACCGGTGTCTCGGACGGCAAGTTCCTGGTACTCATGGTTTCAGGAACCGGATCCATTGTGACGCACGCACCGGATCGCGTCCAGCGCGCGGTGCTCACCGTGCCGGGCGAGTGACCGGATTCCGCGCAGAATCTGCACGGAATCGGGTCACTCAGCGGTGGATGGACCCCCGGCGCACGTACCGTGAAGGGGTGCAGCAGGGCGCTGCAGAACGCCGGGCAGAACCGGCGCCGTCCCCGTGAAGGAGCACCGATGGCCGACCGCCTCGCCGATGACCGTCAGGACTACCGGGCGGGATCGCTCGGGGACGACGGGGCAAGCACCCCCGTCGAGCTGTTCGACGCCTGGCTCGATGCGGCGTTCGCTCGGCGCGACGAGGACGGCGACCTGCCGGACCCCACCGCGTTCGTGCTGTCCACCGTGGACCTCGCCGATGGGACGCCGCGTCCGCGCTCCCGGGTGTTGCTCCTGAAGGGCCGCGATGCGGACGGCTTCGTCTTCTACACCAACAAGGAGTCCGCGAAGGGCGCGGAACTGAGCGCCTCCCCGGCCGCTGCGATGCTGTTCTCGTGGTTGCCTCTGCAGCGTCAGCTGCGGATCGAGGGAGTCGTCGAGAACGTCGAGGACGCCGCGGCGGACGCGTACTTCGCATCCCGCCCCCGGGGCTCCCAGATCGGGGCCTGGGCCTCCCAGCAGTCCCGCCCGGTCAGCGACCGCGCCGCGCTGGAGGCGCAGGTGCGCGAGGCGGAGTCCCGCTTCGCCGACGCCCAGGATATTCCGCGGCCCCCGCACTGGGGCGGGTACCGCCTGGTGCCGGAGAGGATCGAGTTCTGGCAGGGTCGCGCCTCGCGCCTGCACGACCGGCTCGTGTACACCCGGGATGGTCGGGACAGCGAGTGGCACCGGGAGCGCCTACAGCCCTGAGGAGCACGGGGCCGGTGGGAGAGCCCGACGGCTGCACCGCTCAGCCGCTTTCGTGGCCGATCAGCTGGCCGCGTCGACCTCGAGGTCGACCTGGAAGCCGTCCGGGCAGCCCGGCACGCTGACCTTCTCCGGCTGCAGGTTCTCCAGAGTGGGGCCGCCGATGAGCTCGTCGTCACGCTCGAACGTCGCGCTCACGGCAACCGTGTGCACCGAGTCGATCTCCGGAGACGGCACGAACCACGAGGAGGTGCCCTCCGACGCTCCCTCCGGGAACTCGCGCACCGTGCAGTCGTGGCCGACGCAGGTCTCGATGGTGAACGGCTGCGCGGGGTCCGGGAGGTCGAAGGACACGTTGATGCCGGAGGCGGCATCGGCGCCCTGGCACTCAGCCGATTCGGCTGGGGAGCATCCGGCGATGACCACCGGAGCGGCGACCAGCATGAGCAGGGCACGGAAGCGGGAACGGGAAGACGACATTGTCTGCTTTCTGCTGCGAGGCCGCCGGGGCGGCGCGGGCGGTCAGGGTCTGGGGGAAGCGTATCGCCCGCGCCGCATCGCGGTCATCCGAAGGGGCCGGTCACCGCTTCGGCGGCGGAGAGGACGGCCCCATCCTGGAGCAGCTCCTGGGCCGCCTCGATGTCCGGGGCGAGGAAGCGGTCGGGGCCGGGGCCTGCGACCCGCTCCCGCAGAACGGAGATCACCGCGGCCGCGGCCGGGGAGGGGGTGAGCGGGGCGCGCAGGTCGATACCGCGGGCGGCGGTGAGCAGCTCGATGGCCAGCACCCGCCGCAGGTTCTCGACACTGGTGCGGAGCTTCCGCGCCGCATGCCAGCCCATGGACACGTGGTCCTCCTGCATGGCGGAGGAGGGGATCGAATCAGCGCTCGCCGGGACCGCCAGGCGCTTCATCTCCGCGACCAGGGCGGCCTGGGTGTACTGGGCGATCATGAAACCCGAGTCGACGCCCGGGTCGTCGGCCAGGAACGGCGGCAGCCCGTGGGAGCGGGACTTGTCCAGCATCCGGTCGCTGCGCCGCTCGGAGATGGAGGCGAGGTCCGCGGTGACCACAGCGAGGAAGTCCAGGACGTAGGCGACGGGGGCGCCGTGGAAGTTGCCGTTGGAGGTGACGGTGCCGTCCTCGAGGACCACCGGGTTGTCGATGGTGGCGGCGAGCTCCCGACCGGCGACCAGGCGCGCGTGGTCGATGGTGTCGCGGGCGGCGCCGGTCACCTGGGGGGCGCAGCGCAGCGAGTAGGCGTCCTGAACGCGGGAGCCCTCCGCGACGACGTCGGCGATGATGCCGGAGTCTGCGAGCAGGGACAGGATGTTCGCGGCGGAGGCGACCTGGCCCGGGTGGGGGCGCAGGGGCTCGTGCAGGCGCGGGTCGAACACGGTGTCGCGCCCGCGCAGCGCCTGCACCGACATGGAGGTGGTGATGTCGCTGATGCGGGTCAGAGCATCGAGGTCGGCGATCGCCATGAGCAGCATGCCGAGCATGCCGTCGGTGCCGTTGATGAGCGCGAGCCCTTCCTTCTCGGCGAGGGTGACGGGCGTGATGCCTACCTCGGCGAGAAGTTCCGGGACCGGACGCTCCGCGCCGTCGCGGTCCCGGGCACGCCCCTCCCCCATCAGCACGAGCGCGCAGTGGGACAGCGGTGCGAGGTCCCCGGAGCAGCCGAGCGAGCCGTACTCGTGAACGATCGGGGTGATGCCCGCATTCAGCAGCGCAAGGATGGTGTCGAGCACGACGGGCCGCACTCCGGTGCGCCCGGAGGCGAGGGTGCGTGCGCGCAGCAGCATGAGGGCGCGCACCACCTCGCGCTCCACCTCGGAGCCGGTGCCGGCGGCGTGGGAGCGGATCAGGGAGCGCTGCAGAGCTTGCCGCATCTCGGGGGCGATGGCGGTGTCGGCGAGCGCCCCGAAGCCGGTGGACACCCCGTACACGGGGCGGTGCCCGGGGGCGGCGAGAGCGTCGACGTGGGCGCGGACCCGGGCGACCTCTGCCCGGGCAGCGGGATCGAGCTCGACCGGCGCATCGTGGCGGGCGACGGCGAGGACATCCGCAGCAGTGATGCCGGAGGTGGACAGGACGACGGGGGTGGCGGGGGCGCCGGAGGTCATAGGGGCTCCAGGGGTTCGGTGCGGGGTCGTACAGGGTCAGACAGCGCGGCGGCCACGCCGCCAGACGGCGTGCGTCATCGGCATTCCGGGCCGGTAGGCGAGGTGGATCGCTGCGGGGGCATTCAGGACGTGCAGGTCTGCGCGGGCGCCGACGCCCAGGTGGCCGACGTCGGTGCGGCGGAGGGCGAGGGCCCCGCCGCGGGTGGCGGCCCGCAGGGCTTCGGCGAGGGTGAGGTGCTGTTGCAGGACGGCAGTCGCGACGCAGAACGCCATGGAGGAGGTGTAGCTGGTGCCGGGGTTGCAGTTGGAGGCGATCGCGAGCTCGGCGCCGGCGTTGAGGAGCCTGCGCGCGGGGGCCAGCGGCGCCCGGGTGGACAGGTCGCAGGCCGGCAGGATGGTCGCGACGGTCGGGCCGTCGTCGACCGCGAGCATGCCGGGGACAGGGCCGGGGGCGTCGACGGTGTCTCCGTCGGCGCGAAGGGTGCGGACGGGGACGGTCGCGGCCGACGCGAGCGCCTCGATGTCCGTCTCGTTCAGATGGTTCAGGTGGTCGACGCTCGCGGCGCCGTGCCGGACGGCGAGCTCGACTCCGCCCGAGCGGCCGAGCTGGTGGCCGTGGACGCGCAGGCCCAGCCCGGCTGCGGCGCCGGCGCGCAGCACGGCGCCGGACTGCTCCGGGGTGAAGGCGCCCTCCTCGCAGAACACATCGATCCAGCGGACGTGCGGCGCGACGGCCTCCAGCATCGGTCCGGTCACCAGGGCGAGATAGTCCTCGGCGCCGGGGCGACCATCGGCCCCGTCGTACTCGGACGGCACCAGATGCGCGCCGAGGAAGGTGAGCTCGTCGAGGTCGCCCGCGGCGACGAGGTCCGCGGCCAGCGCGGCCTGGCGGGTCTCCTCCGGGACGCTGAGCCCGTAGCCGGTCTTGGTCTCCACACAGGTGGTGCCGCCCCGGACGGCCTCGTGGACGCGCCCGGCAACGAGGGCGGCGAGGCGGGCGTCGTCGGCCTCGCGGGTGGCTGCGGTGGTCACGCCGATGCCGCCGGCGGCATAGGACTCCCCGGCCATGCGAGCCTCGAACTCGGCGGAGCGGTCCCCGTCGAAGATCAGGTGCGAGTGGGAGTCGACCCAGCCGGGCAGGGCCGCGCGTCCGCCGACGTCAACCCGCTCATCGGCGTCGGGGGCCTGACGGGCGGGCCCGGTCCAGGCGATGCGCTCCCCGTCGATCACGACCGCGGCGTCCCGGATCACCTGGTCCTCGGCGATCCCCCCGATGGGGCGGCGCTGCGGGTCCTCCAGCGCGGGGTCGAGGGTCCACAGCTCGGAGATGCCGGTGACGAGGGTGGTGGCCATGCATCGAAGGGTACGGGGCGCGGTGCTGCGGCGCGGACGGTCCGGGGGCCGCGGTCGACACTGCTGTCCGGTCGGGTGGACGTCGGCGCCTGACCGCGACTCAGCTCTCTTCGTCGCCGCACTGGGCATCAACGACGCGACGCCACAGGTGATCGGCAGGGTCTGCGGTGCCGACGAAGTGCCCGCCGAGCTCCAGCAGCAGCAGGCCGATGAGCTGGGCTAGGTCTGCGAGCACGGAGGCGAGCCGGGCAGGGCTGACGCCGAGGTCGGCGGCCGACGGGGCGAGCTGCCGGTGCAGCGGACTCGCCTCAATCGCCCGCTCCTCCCCCTCAGTGCCGATCCTCGCGTCGGGTGCTGCCGCGAGAAAAACGGCGACGATCCGTGCAGCGAGCGGCACTGTCTCCTGCGGTGCGGCGTACCCGGGAACGGGGGTGCCGTACAGCAGATAGAACTCGTGCCGGCGCGAAAGCGCCCAGTCCCGCAAGCCGTCGGCGCTCGCCGACCAGCCCGCACCGTCACGCTCAGCCACGCTCTCCAGGTGCTCGGCGAGCGCCGCGTAGGACTCGACGATGAGGGTCGTCAGCAGGGCGTCGCGGCTGTCGACGTGCTTGTAGACCGCGGAGGGGACCACCCCGGCCCGACGGGCCACGTCTCGCAGTGACAGGGCCGCCGCGCCCTGCTCGCGCACGGTCTCGCGAGCGGCCTCCACGAGGCGGGTGCGGGTGCGTTCCTTGGCGTCGGCGCGGGAGGTCATGCGCCAACTCTAGAACATCCGGTGAACACCGATCACCGAAGTGCTACGCTTCAACTCAGAGAACACTGTTCACTGTATCTATGTGGAGGTCGTCATGGATCCCTCACCCTCGTTGCGCCTGCGCACGGGTGCCCTCCTCGCTGGGGCCGGTATCGCCTTCGCCGCCTTCCCCCTGCTGCGTCCCTGGGGCGACAAGGCGGGGTCACTCAGCGCCATGGCCGACGCCTTTGCGTCACCCTGGTGGGTGATCGCTCACGCGCTCGGGATGCTCGGATGGATACTTCTCGCCGCGGTCGTCACCATCGTCGGGGAGCGCGGGCCGAGCGTCCTGCTGCTGGTGGGAGTGGCCTCCATGCTGCCGTTCTATGGCGCGGAGACCTTTGGTCTGCACGGCCTCGCGCGGTACGCCGCAGTGATCGACGACCCGTCCTTGGTCCGCGCCGAAGCTCTGATCCGCGGGGATCTTCTGGCGCAGGGCCTCTTCGCCCTCGGAATGGTCGTCGCTGCGATCGCGGTAGCAGTCCTTGCGCTGCGGCTCCGCCGGAGACGCGGTGTCCGGTGGGCAGCGGGAGCGGCGGCGGTCCTCATCGCCCTGTACCTGCCGCAGTTCTTCGCCCCCGATGCCCTGCGCATTGCGCACGGGGTCCTGCTGGGAATGGCGCTGATCGGCTGGACCCTCGCGGCGGCAACGCCACGACCACAGATCACCAGCTCTCGCCAGTGACTGCACGAACCGGCGCCACAGAGCACGGTGCGTGCACATGCGCAGGTGGCGTGCTGCTGGACGCCATGATGTGCAGATGGTTCCCGGCAACCCGGACAGTTCGGGTGCATACTCGGGGCTGTGACACGAGAACGCCATCGGTTCCTCGGCGCGGTGGGGGTAGCACTGCTCCTGGCGGGCTGCGGGCTGCTCGTCAGCCCACCCTCTCAGGGCACGCTCCATGAGCAGGGCACTACCGAGGTGGAGATCGGCGTGGGAGAGACCACTCAGGTCTCCCTCGGTGACGGTAGCCCGGGTATCGGTGACGACTGGGGTGTTATCTCCCAGACAGACGACTCCGTGGTGGACGCCGAGGTGGTCCTGGGCGAGAACGTGTACGGCGCGACGGGTGTCGAGGATGCGCCGGGCTCCTCAACGCCGTTCGCCGTTGAGCTGACCGGCCTGGCGAGCGGGTCCACACAGGTGCGGGTCCTGTACTGCACACGGACCGAGATCGCCGACGATTGCGACCAGTCGATCGGGACCCTGGATCCACCGGTGGACCCCGTCGAGATCGTGGTGACAGTCCGCTGACCGCGCCGCCCGATGTGACTGCCTTCCGCTAGGCCGGCAGGGGTGGCTCCTGTCCGGCGTCGCGGATCGTCGGTTCGACAGGGATCCGCACGCCCCGCTCCTCCGCGACGTGCGCCGCGCGCTCGTAGCCTGCGTCGACGTGGCGGATCACGCCCATCGCGGGGTCGTTGGTCAGCAGGCGGGAGAGCTTCTGCTCCGCCAGGTCCGTGCCGTCGGCGAGTCCCACCTGGCCGGCGTGGATGGAACGTCCGATCCCGACGCCACCACCGTGGTGGATCGACACCCAGGTCGCCCCGGAGGAGGTGGAGGTGAGCGCGTTCAGCAGCGGCCAGTCGGCGATCGCATCGGACCCGTCCAGCATGGCTTCGGTTTCCCGGTAGGGCGAGGCGACGGACCCGGAGTCGAGATGATCGCGGCCGATCACAATCGGCGCGCTCACCCTGCCCTCGCGGACGAGGTCGTTGAAGAGCCGTCCGGCCTTGTCGCGCTCGCCGTACCCGAGCCAGCAGATCCGCGCGGGCAGACCCTCGAACTCGACGAACTCCGCGGCCGCATCGAGCCAGGTGTGCAGATGCTCGTTCTCGGGGAACAGGTCCTTCAGCGCCTCGTCGGTGACGCGGATGTCCTCCGGGTCGCCGGAGAGCGCGACCCAGCGGAACGGGCCGAGCCCCTCGCAGAACAGGGGCCGGATGTAGGCGGGGACGAAGCCGGGGAACGCGAAAGCCCGCTCGTATCCGGCCTGACGGGCCTCATCGCGGATCGAGTTGCCGTAGTCGAAGACCTCGGCGCCCTCATCCTGGAACTCGACCATCGCCTGGACCTGACGGGCCATCGATTCACGGGACTTCTTGGTGAAGCCGTCCTCGTCGGCGGCGGCCTCACGCTGCCAGTCCTCGACCGTCACCTCGACGGGCAGGTAGGACAGCGGGTCATGGGCGCTGGTCTGGTCGGTGACGACATCGATCGTGATGTCGCCGGCTCGGTGGCGCTCCAGCAGCGCGGGAAAGACGTCCGCGGCGTTGCCGACGATGCCGATGGAGACGGCACGGCGCTCCTGCTGCGCGGCGTTCGCTCGGGCGATCCCGTCCTCGAGGTCCTCGGCGATCTCGGTGAGGTAGCGCTTGGCGACGCGCCGCTCCAAGCGGGTGCGGTCGACGTCGGCGATCAGGCACACCCCGCCGTTCAGGGTGACCGCCAGGGGCTGTGCGCCGCCCATCCCGCCACAGCCGCCGGTGAGGGTGATGGTCCCGGCGAGGGTTCCCTCAAACCGCTTCCGGGCGACCGCCGCGAAGGTCTCGAAGGTGCCTTGGAGGATGCCCTGGGTGGCGATGTAGATCCAGGAGCCTGCGGTCATCTGGCCGTACATCATGAGGCCCTCGGCCTCGAGGCGGCGGAACTCGGGCCAGGTGGCCCAGTCGCCCACCAGGTTGGAGTTCGCGATCAGCACGCGGGGCGCCCACTCGTGGGTGCGGAGCACGCCGACGGGCTTGCCGGACTGGATGAGCAGCGTCTCGTCGGCCTCGAGATCCGCGAGGGTCTCGACGATCGCGTCGAACGCCTCCCAGGAGCGCGCCGCGCGGCCCGTCCCGCCGTACACCACCAGGTCATCGGGTCGCTCGGCGACCTCGGGGTCGAGGTTGTTCATCAGCATCCGCAGCGGCGCTTCGGTCTGCCAGCTCTTCGTGCTGAGGTCGGTGCCGCGGGCGGCGCGGACCGGGCGGGCTCCTGGGAGGGCCATCGGGGGTCTCCTTCGACGGGTCGGGGGTGGACGAATGGGGTCACCCGTTGACGCTCAGAGAATCACATGCGGGGGCTTCCCGTGGGGCCGTCGGCTGCGGGAAGGACGCAGATCCTCAGATTCCGCTGATGGCGGCGAGGAGCGCGTCGACCTCTTCCATGGCAGCGGTGCCGAGCGGGGGCCGCACGGGGCCCTGTTCCCACCCGAGCCTGCCGAGGGTCTGCTTGATCAGCGAGATGAATGCGGGGTTGTCCTCGATGGCGGACAGGGGACCGGACAGACCGCTCCAGAGTTCCACTGCGGTCGCCCAATCGCCTCGGTCAGCGGCTCGCCACAGCGCGACGCACTGCTGCGGCAGAAGCCACGCGGACGCGGCGACCCACCCGGACGCCCCTTGGGTGAAGCCCTCTAGCGCCAGTCCGTCTGCCCCCACGAAGATCTGCTGGGTCTCCCCGAGGGTGTTCCGCAGGTCCCGCACACGGGTCGCCGCGCCGGAGGTCTCCTTCACGCTCCAGAAGGATTCATGCTCCTGCAGGGGCAGCAGGTCGTGCGGGAGGAGATCGGTGCCGACGGAGTGGGGGTTGTTGTAGAGCATGAGGGGAAGCTCGGACGCGGCGAACACGGGGGCCAAGGCCCGTACCGCGACGTCGGCCTCCAGGCCGCCGTAGAAGCTGGGCGTCACCATCGCCGCCGAGGCTCCCCACGCGCGCACCCGGTCAATCTGCTCAGTCACGGCCTGCGGGCGGTAGTGCATCGCGCCCGCGACCACAGGGACGCGTCCATCGACCACCTCGACCACCGTGCGGACCACCGTTTCCTGCTCCTTCGTCTCGAGCGCCAGCGCCTCGCCGGTGGCGCCGAGCACCAGAACGCCATTCACCCCGGCGTCGAGCACCCGGGAGGTCGAGCTGATCAGGCGATCGGGGTCGACGGTGCCGTCCTCGCGGTACGGCGTCGTGGCCACGGCGAATACGCCGTCCATCGGTGTGCTCGTCATCGTCGGTCCTTTCAGGGTGCTTGCGGTCGGGGAAGCAGTCGATGGCACGGGGGATGTCCGACAGCAGCTGCGCCGACGGGGAAACTGCGCTGCCGCCGATAGGGACTCTCCACTCTAGTACAATGTCACCGTTGACATAGCGTCAATAGTGGCCCTAGCCTGGGGCTTCCTGAGGCGGAGCCCCGTTGCCCCGCACGTCTGCGCGGCGAGGGGAACGTCCCTGGATGCGCTGACGGTGCACGGGAGCGTCGCACGGAAACCTCCATCGCCGGTATTGCACGCCTCGATCGATTGGACCGCTCTTGCGCACCTCGAACGTGTACCACGCCGTGGATTCGCACACCGAAGGCATGCCGACCCGCGTGATCACCGGAGGCGTCCCCACCTACCCGGGGGCAACCATGGCGGAGCGGCGGGAATGGTTCATCGCCCACAACGACTCGCTGCGCAAAATGCTCATGCAGGAACCCCGCGGTCACGCCTCGATGAGTGGCAGCATCCTGCAGCCGCCCACCCGCGACGATGCCGACGTCGGGGTCCTGTTCATTGAGACCTCCGGGCTCCTCCCCATGTGCGGGCACGGCACGATCGGCACGGCCACGGTGCTCGTCGAGACCGGGATGGTGCCGGTCCAGGAACCGATCACCACCATCTCGCTCGATACCCCGGCCGGCCTGGTGGTCGCCGAGGTGCGGGTCTGCGACGGGCGAGCAGACAGCGTCACGCTCACCAACGTCCCCTCGTTCCTCCTGCGTCAGGACGCGCGCATCGACGTCCCCGGGATCGGCCCGGTTCGCTACGACCTGGGCTTCGGGGGGAACTTCTACGCGATCGTCGAGCTGGAGGAGATCGGCATTCCCTTCGGCAGGGAGTCGAAGGATCAGCTGCTGCGCGCGGGCCTGTCGATCATGGCGGCCATCAATGCCAGCGACCCCCCGCGCCACCCCGAGCGGGACGACATTCACGGTGTGCACCACGTCTACCTCGCCGCACCAGGATCCGACGCCCGCCATTCCCGGCACGCCATGGCAATCCACCCGGGCATGTTCGACCGCTCCCCGTGCGGTACTGGGACCAGCGCCCGGATGGCTCAGCTGCACGCCCGCGGGGAGCTGCCCCTGCACACCGACTTCATCAATGAATCACTGATCGGGTCGCAGTTCACGGGCCGACTCGTCGGGACCACCGACGTGCAGGGATATACGGCGGTGATCCCCACCATCACCGGGCGTGCCTGGATCACCGGGACTGCCCAGTACATGCTGGACCCCATGGACCCCTACCCCGAGGGGTTCGAACTGTGAGCGCACCCTCGGGAGTCCGCATGTCCGCCGGTCACACATCACTCCTCTCCATTCCGCCGGCTCGCAGCCTCCGCACCACCGTGACCGATGCTCTGCGGACCGCGATCATCCTCGGCGAGCTCGAGGAGGGTCGCCTCTACTCCGCGCCGACCCTCGCCGGGCTCCTGGGAGTCTCGGCCACTCCGGTCCGCGAAGCGATGATGGACCTGGACCGCGAGGGACTGGTGGAGACGGCGAAGAACAAGGGATTCCGCGTCACGCGGATGACCAGGGATGACCTCGAGGAGCAGACGCAGCTGCGGCAGCTGCTGGAGGCACCGGCGATGCGTGCTGTCGCGGGGCTCATCCCCCCGGAGGACCTCGAGGAGCTGGGCCGACTCGCTGACACCATCGCCGAGGCAGCCGACCAGGGCGACCTGCGGACCTACCTCATCCAGGACCGTGAGTTCCACCGCCACCTGGTCTCGTACACGGGGAACCAGCGTCTGGTGGACCTGACGTTCCGGCTGCGGGGTCAGACGCGCCTCAGGGCGCTGCGTGAACTCGCCGAGAGCGGGCGGCTGATCGACTCCGCGCGGGAGCACCACCGCCTGCTGGAGGTGCTGCAGGCATCCGACGGCGATGGCGCGTTCGAGCTGACCATGCGGCACATCGGCCATGCCTCGCGCCTGTGGTCCACGGGCTCGGAGACCCGCGCGGAGCAGGAGAGGCCCCTGGTCGACCTCTTCCCACACTCCGATGGGCACGTGACATGAGCCCCGGCAGCGACGTCCTGATCATCGGCGCCGGGGTGGTCGGCGCCGCGACCGCCTATTACTGTGCCCGGGCGGGCCTGTCCGTGCACGTCCTGGACCAGGGCCGCCCCGGCGGTGGCTCTTCCTCACGGTGCGAGGGGAACATCCTCGTCTCGGACAAGGACCACGGTCCCGAGCTGCAGCTGGCCGCCTACTCGCTCGGGCTCTGGAACGGCGAGCTTTACGAGCACGCATCCGCCTGGGAGTTTGAACGCAAGGGCGGCATCATCGTCGCCTCCCAGCCGTCGTCCTTGCTCTCCCTGCAACGGGCGCTGGCGGTGCAGCGTGAGCACGGGATCCGGGTCGAGGAGATGGATGTCGACAGTCTGCGGGAGCGCGAGCCCCATGTCACCCATCGTGCCGTGGGGGCCGCCTACTACCCCGACGACGCGCAGGTGATGCCGATGATGGTGGTGAATCGTCTGCTCGCGCTGGCCCGCGGTCTGGGGGCGCGGGTCACCGCGGGGACCGAAGTGACCTCACTGCTGCGCGAGGGAGACCGGGTCGTCGGCGCTCGCACCCCCTCGGAGACCTGGCGCGCCGATGCCGTCATCAACGCCACCGGACCGTGGGCGGAGCGTCTCGGCCAGATGGCCGGTGTGCACCTCCCGGTCGGCCCCCGACGCGGGTACGTCATGGTGACCGAGCCCCTGCCGCCGCGTGTGTTCCACAAGGTCTATGCCGCGGAGTACATCGACAATGTCGCCGCCTCGGAGACCTCCCTGCAGGCATCCCCGGTCATCGAGTCGACGCCCGCTGGGAGCGTCCTCATCGGCTCCTCCCGCGAACGGGTCGGGTTCTCCGATGCGGTGAACCGGGCGGCGCTGCGCACCATGGCGCACAACGCGATCGAGCTGTTCCCGTTCCTGCGGGACGTGCGCGTGATCCGGCACTACCACGGCTTCCGGCCGTACTCCGAGGATCACACCCCGGTGATCGGCCCCGACTCCCGCGCACCGGGACTGTGGCACGCGACCGGCCACGAAGGTGCCGGCATCGGCTGTTCCGTCGGCACCGGAAAGCTCATCGCCCACGCCATGACCGGCCTGGAGACCGACATTCCCCTGTCCCCCTTCGACCCTGCACGCTTCGGGGAGCTGCGTCCTGGGACACGAGAGCGGGAGGCAGCATGAGACCGCCTCGAGAGGACCCCGTCCGCATCACCGTCGATGGACGTTCCATCGACGTCCCCAGTCGTTCCACGGTCGCCTCGGTGCTGATGGCCGACGGAGGTGCCCCCGGATGGCGCACGACGCGCCGCAGGGGCGAGCCCCGGGGCCTCTTCTGCGGCATCGGGGTGTGCTACGACTGCCTCGTCACCGTCGACGACCACGAAAGCCTGCGGTCGTGCCTGATCCAGGTCCGCGACGGCATGAGCGTGACGACGGATCGGGCGCCGAGCACCGGCGTGGACGGGAGCCACCGTGGGTGAGGCCCGGCGCGATCCTTATCGCGCCACCGTGGTGGTGATCGGCGCCGGTCCAGCAGGCCTTGCCGCGGCGTCCGCTGCCGCCCGCAGCGGCGAGACCGTGATCCTGCTCGACGCCGGAGCACGCTTCGGCGGACAGTACTGGAGGCACAGCGCGCACGAGGATGCCCCCGGGGCGCCCGCGCCACCCTGGCACCACAGCTGGTCGACGTACACCGCGCTGAGAGATCAGGTGCACGCCGCAATCGGTGCGGGACGACTGCGCCATGTCGCCTCCACCCAGGTGTACGCCCTTAGCCGGTCTGCTGACGGCACCTTCGAGGTCCACACCGCCACCGTCGAGGAAGCTGGCTCCGGGCCCCAGGAGCTTGCCGTCGTGCGCGCCGAGACCGTCGTGCTCGCCACCGGCGCCTACGACCGACAGCTGCCGGTGCCGGGCTGGACACTGCCCGGCGTGATGGCCGCCGGAGGCGTCCAGGCGTTCATCAAGGTCCAGCACACGGTTCCGGGCTCGCGGGTGCTGCTCGCCGGCACCGGCCCGTTCCTTGTCGCAGCTGCTTCGTCGGTGCTGAGCGCCGGAGGCACCGTGGTCGCCGTCTGCGAATCCTCCGACCTCACGAGGTGGGCGCCGGGCGGAGCATCGGCCGCCCTGATTCCCTCGACGTGGGCCGAGGGCGCGCAGTATGCCGCGCAGCTGGCCCGACACCGGGTCCCCTATCTCCGACGCCGGGTGGTGACCGAGATCCGAGGCCGCCATCGGGTCGAGTCCGTGCTCACCCAGCAGGTCGGGCCCCAGGGAGTCCCCGTCCCTGGCACCGAGCGCATCATCGAGAACGTCGACACCGTGGGTCTCGGGTGGGGGTTCACCACCCAGTCCGAGCTGATGTTGCAGGCCGGCGTGGATACACGCATGGATATCGACGGGTCCCTGGTCGGCGTCGTCGATCGCTATCAGGCGTCCTCCGTCCCCGGGCTGTACCTCGCAGGGGAGGTCACCGGTGTGACCGGGGCGGTGGGTGCGGTGGCCGAGGGCCGCATCGCCGGTGCCGCCGCTGCAGCCCACGCAGGCGCGCAGCCCATGCACCTCCGTCGGAGCGACACCCTTGCCCGGGCGCGTCACCGCCTGTTCGCGCGCGCCATGCACCGTGCCCACCCCGCCCCCACTGGCTGGGAGGCGTGGGCGACGCACGAGATGACGGTGTGCCGCTGCGAGGACGTCACCTACGCCGAGATCATCGCGGCCCGGGAGGACCTCGCACTGGCCGACCCGCGCTCCCTGAAGGGCGAGACCCGCGCTGGGATGGGTCCGTGCCAGGGCCGGATGTGCGGCTTCGCCGTCGCCTGCATCGCGCGGTCTGCGCAGGACGCGCCGGTCGGACTGCATGAGTCGGTCCGCCAGGTGTCCGCCAGGCCCCTATCGCTGCCGATCGCCCTGGGCGCCCTCGCCGGTATGGCCGAGGACGCCGACGACGAGTTTCCACCACCAACCCCCGCATCACCAACGAGAGGACAGTCATGAATACCTCCCTGCCCACCCCCGTCCGCACCCAGGCCTTCATCGGCGGTCGCTTCGTCGACGCCGCCTCCGGGGAGACCTTCGAGAGCATCAACCCCGCGACCGGCGAGCACCTCGCCCACATCGCTGCCTGCGGGGACCAGGACGTCGACCACGCGGTGCGCAGCGCCCGCGACACCTTCGAGGCGGGCACCTGGTCCCGCATCACCCCCGGGGAGCGCCGGGAGGTGCTGATGCGCCTGGTCACCCTGCTCGAGGAGAATGTCGATGACCTGGCCCGGATGGAGGCACTGGACGCGGGCAAGCCCCTCGCCGATTGCTACGCCGAGGACATGCCCGGTGCGTTCGAGTCGATCCGCTGGTACGCCGAAGCAGCCGACAAGTTCTTCGGGAAGACCCTCGCCCCGAACGACTCCTCGATGGGGATGGTGGTGAACGACCCGCTCGGCGTGGTCGGCGCCGTGCTGCCGTGGAACTTCCCGCTGTACATGCTGGCGTGGAAACTGGGGCCGGCTCTCGCCTCCGGCTGCTCGGTGGTGGTGAAGCCCCCGGAGCTCACCACGCTGACCACGCTGCGCTTCGCGGAGCTCGCCACGGAAGCCGGACTGCCCGACGGCGTGCTGAACGTCGTGCCGGGCCTCGGGCACGTCACGGGCAAGGCGCTCGGCCTGCATGATGACGTCGACCTGATCACCTTCACCGGGTCCAACGAGGTGGGCCGTTACTTCCTGGAGTACTCGGCCCAGTCGAACCTGAAGAAGGTCGTCCTGGAGATGGGTGGCAAGGCCCCGCAGATCGTGCTGGCCGACAACAAGGATCGGCTCCGGGAGGTCGCCGAGGACCTGGCCGGTGCGGCGTTCGGGAACAACGGGCAGAACTGCACCGCGGGGGCCCGCATCCTGGTGGACGCCTCGATCCTGGAGGAGTTCACCACGGAGCTGGTGCGCGCCACGGAGCAGTGGACCGTCGGCGACCCGTTCGACGAGGGTGTGCAGCTGGGCGCCCTCATCGAGGAGGCCGCGCTCCAGCGGTGTATCGAGGCGGTCGACGGGGCCCGGGCCGACGGCGCAACCGTCGCCACCGGCGGGTCCCGGGTGCGGGAGGAGACCGGCGGGTTCTTCTACGCCCCGACCGTCGTCACTGACGTCCGCGAGGACATGGAGATCGCACGGGAGGAGATCTTCGGGCCCATCACCGTGGTGATCCCCTTCGACGGGGTCGAGGATGCGCTGCGCATCGCCAACGACACCGCGTACGGCCTGGCAGCGACCGTGTGGGGCCGCGACCTCGACGACGTGCTGTTCCTGGCGCGCCGCATCAAGGCCGGCACGATCGCCGTGAACGGCTACTCCGAGGGGGACATCTCCACCCCATTCGGCGGGTACAAGGAGTCCGGGTTCGGGGGCCGCGACAACGGTATGGAGGCCTTCGAGCAGTACACCGAGACCAAGACCATCTGGATCAGCCTCGACGGGCGGTGAGCGCGGGGCGCCGCCCCCGGGCGGTCACCTCAGCCGCACGAACGCCCGCAGCGGCGGCTGATGATCGCGTACTTCGGTGAAACCGAGCGCGGCGTAGAAGGCGCGCTGCCCGGGGTCGGTGTCGGTCAGCAGCACGGTCTGGCGGACGTGCGCGTACGGCTCGAGCGCGACGGCGACGAGTCGGCGCCCCATGCCGCCACCCTGGTGCTCCGGTCGCACGAGGATGTCCTGCAGATAGGCGATGACCTCGCCGTCAGTAAGCACCCGTGCCACCCCGATGAGCTGGCCGGCCCGTCGGGCATGGACGACGCGTGTCGATCCTTCTAGCGCCCGCTTCAGCTGGGCGGTGTCCCGGGTGTAGGCGCTCCAACCAACGCTGTTGTACAGGGCGATCGCGTCCTCGAGAGGCGGGACGCCGACGATGATGTCGACGGGGTGCGAGTCGCTTCCGTGATGTTCGGTCATCATGATCCTTCATGCTGCGGTGGGGCGTGCGGTGTCTGGCTGTCTGGCGTCACGGGTGGCGTCACGCCCTGCTGTGACCGCTCGATTGTCGCGCTCTCGCCGCGAATGGTCAGAAACAACGGTCTCACCCATCGAATGAGCACAACGTGTGACCCCTCGGGCATCACGGCGATGCAGCTCCACGACGAATGGTCAGAAACAACGGTCTCACCCATCGAATGAGCACGAAATCTGACCGTTCGCGTCGGGCCATCGCAGCTCAGGAACCGGCAAGCGGGACGTCGCGGCGGGGCAGGGGCACGTTCGCGGTGCACGGCAAGCTATTGGTGTCTGTCGGGGCCGACGGCATAGCACGAACCGAGACTCCCTTACGGACTCCAGCCCCGGGCCTGTAGCGCATTCCTGATGCGCGTGACCGCCTGACGGGCACCGTTCTTCATGTGCTTCGCGGTCACGCGGATCTCGTCCCAGCCGATCCGCCGGATCGTGTCCGCCCGAGCAATGTCCCGATCCAGTTGCTCGCCGGTGCGGTGGTGCGCGCCCTCGTACTCCACCGCCACAGCGAACGTTGCCCACTGCAGGTCCGGTTCGTGCAGCACGGTCCCGTCCGCGGAGACAATCGGGACGTTGAGCTGCGGCTCCGGCAGTCCAGCCCTCATGAGCGCCAGACGCAACCGGGTCTCCTGAGGTGAATCTGCGCCAACCCGAGCAAGCTCGAGAGCTCGCCGACATCTGCGGACTCCCCGTCGGCCTGCGGCGCTCTCCACTGCCCCGGCGAGCTCGACGGGACTGGCATACGGTGCGGCACGGCCTTCGAGTCGCAGCCGAGGTCGTCGCAGTAAGTGGTCGGCGATCACCACGAGCCACTCCACGGATAACTGCGGCGCCAGGTCAATCCATGTGCGCACCCTGGAGGTCACCGCGACCATCCCGATGTGGTGGACGTGCTGGGTGGGGATCGGGCTGCTGTGGCCGCGTACCACGCGTCCGCGAGGACGGGTCGCGTTAGCTGACACAGTCAGGTCGATCCGCTGGGTGGGGTCTCCAGCATCGGGTGCAGCGGACATCAGCGTCGGCAACGGGAACCCCCAGGCCCGAGCGGCGCTGAGGTGGGAAACCACTGCATCCGGTCGGTCTCGCTGCAGCGCTGCGGCGAGATCAAGCTCGTCCGGGTCCCCCGGCCCAACGGTGCGCAGACCACGACGCGGAACAGAGAGCCCGCCCGCGCTCAGGCGCCACGCCGAGACCCCGAGTTGGCGCGCTTCGCCCACGGTGAAGACGGCCGAGTCGAGTCCGGCGGGGAGTGGAGAGCAGGGACGTGCCATCCAGGAAGAGTGTCAGCGTTCCCCGGTTGGTGCTCGTGCCGTCCCCAGTGTGCTGGCCAGGGACATGCTCGCGTTTCCTCCACAACGTGGTTTGCCCGGGGGTTCTCGCGCGACTGCGCCGCGACACGCCTCCCACGCTGCACGCCACGAAGGGTCACACGTCACGGTCCCGCGCCCGTCATGAGCACAACGACTGACCACTCGCCAAGGGGGGACCAGGTGGAGCGAAGCGGGGAGGGACGAGGGAGACCAAGTGGAGCGGAGCGGAGACCGTCACGGCGCCGTGGAGGGGACCGGAGGGCCGAGGCGTGGTGAGCGCTTCACGATCGGTCAGAAATCACGGTCCGACGAGCCGAATGAACGCAATATCTGACCACTCGCAGTAAATGGGCCCCGGCCACTCGCGGCAGGCCGGACCGTGCACCCCCAGTGGAGGTGGGCCCTGCACTCGCGGTGGGGAGTGTCGAGGGGGTACCGGCGCGGAGTCCCCAGCACGTCGCGGGCACGGCGCCGCCTCAGTAGTACACCGCGAGCGGCCCCGTCGGCCCGTCGATGACCTGCACCTCGGTGTCGAAGATACGGGTCAGGACGTCGGAGCGCATGATCTGCTCAGCAGGCCCGTACTCGGCGATGACACCGTCCTTCATCGCGCAGATCCGGTCCGCGTAGTGGGCGGCGAAGTTGATGTCGTGCAGCACGATCACGATGGTCCGGCCCAGTTCCTCGGCGGCCCGCCGCAGCTGCTGCATCATCTGCACGGCGTGCTTCATGTCCAGGTTGTTCAGGGGCTCGTCCAGCAGCACGTACTCGGTGTCCTGCGCCAGCACCATCGCCACGTACGCGCGCTGCCGCTGCCCGCCGGAGAGCTCGTCGAGGAAGCGGCCCTCCAGCTCCTGGAGGTTCAGGAAGTCGATGGCCTCGTCGATCTTCTGCTCGTCCTCCACGGTCAGCCGCCCCTGGGAGTAGGGGAAGCGGCCGAAGCCCACCAGCTGCCGGACGGTCAGGCGGGTCACGAAATGGTTCTCCTGCCGCAGCACCGACAGCACCTTCGCGAGCTCCTTCGACGGCGTGCCCGCGACATCCATCCCGGCGACCTCGATCGTGCCCTCGTCGATCCCCAGCAGCCGCCCGATCATCGTCAGCAGGGTGGACTTCCCCGCCCCGTTCGGGCCGACCAGGGCGGTGATGCCTCCCGCAGGGATCTCCACGTCCACGGGTCCGATGGCGACCTCGGTGGAGTAGCGCTTCCCGGCGCCGTCGACCCGGATCACAGGCGACCCCGCCGCAGCACGATCACCAGGAACAGCAGCCCGCCCACCAGCTCGATGATGATCGAGACGACGCCCTGGGCGTAGAACACGTGGTTCATCAGCACGTACGCCCCGGCGAGGACGACGAACGCGAGCAGCGCGCCGACGGGCAGCAGGTGCCGGTGATCAGTGCTTTCCACCAGCTGATAGGTGAGGGTCGCGACGAGGAACCCGAAGAACGTCATCGGGCCGATCAGCGCGGTGGACGTCGCCATCAGCACGGAGACGAGCACCAGGGTGAGGATCCGCTGGCGGGAGTGGTCTATGCCGAGGTTGATGGCGACGTCACGCCCGAGTGCGAGGACGTTCAACCGGCGGGCGTTCCACCAGAGCCCCGCCGCTGCGAGGAGCACCAGCGGGATCGCCAGCGGCAGGTACTCCGCGCGGGCGTTGGTGACGGAGCCGAACATGCGGGCGGTCAGGACGTCGAACTCGCTGGGGGTCAGCAGGCGCTGCATGAAGGTGGAGACGGCTCCGAGTCCGCCACCGAGCACGATCCCGATCAGTAGCATGACCTGCATGTTCGCGTGCTTCCCGGACAGCAGCCAGCCGTAGAGCAGCACGGACAGGCCCACCATCGCGCCGATCTGCGCGAGGAACATTCCCGTGCCCTGCAGTGCTAGCAGCCCGGCGGTGCCGAGCAGGAAGATCGCCCCGGTCTGAATCGCCATGTACAGCGACTCGAAGCCCATGATCGAGGGGGTGATGATGCGGTTGTTCGCGACCGTCTGGAAGCTGATGGTCGCGAGCGCCTGGCAGATCGCGGCCACGGCGATCACGACGACCGAGGTCGCGCGCATCTCCGCGATCAGCCAGAAACCGCGGCTGCCGAGGGGCATCGGGTTCCCGATCGCCAGCAGCGCGCTCGCGCAGCCCGCGGCGAGCAGCGCCAGAAGCACGACGACGACGGTGAAGCGGCGACGGGCGCGGATGTTCGCAAAGGCTCCCGTGGCACGCGTGGGTCGTGACGGCGCGGGGATAGCCCCGGGTGCCGGCACGGGGGCCGATGGGGTTTCACGCCCGAGCGCCTCGGGGACCGATGGGGGTGCGGGCCCGACGGTCGGCTCTTCGTCGGGCCGGGCCTCGGCGGGGGCGGTCAGCAGCGCCTGCTGCGCCATGTCCAGCGGCGCCGTGGACACGGCGGTGTCGGGGTAGTCGAGGCGGGGTGCTTCACCCATGGCGGCGCCTCCGCAGCAGCAGGGCGATGAACACCGCCGCGCCGACCACCCCGAGGATCAGGGAGACCGGCACCTCGAACGGCATGATCACGACCCGGCCGAGGATGTCGCACACGGTGACGATGCCGATGCCCACCAGGCACACCCAGGGCAGGTTGCTGCGCAGGTCGTCCCCGCGAACCATCGATACCAGGTTCGGGACGATCAGTCCGAGGAACGGCAGGTTCCCGATCACGACCGTGACCACGCCGGCGGCGACCGCCACCAGGATCGTGCCGACGAGGATGACCCGCTGGTAGTTCACGCCGACGTTGGTGCAGACGTCCTGCCCCAGCCCGGCGATGGTGAAGCGGTCGGCGACGAGGAAGGCGGCGATTGCCACCAGCACCACGATCCACAGCAGTTCGTACTGGCCGCGCATGGCGGTCGCGAAGTTCCCGGCGAACCAGCGACCGAGGTTCTGCAGGGCGTCGTACTGCAGGGCGACGAAGGTGGAGACGGAGCCGACGACCGCGCCCAGCATGATCCCGATGATCGGCACGATCAGGCTGGACGTGAGCGTCACCCGGCGCAGCACCAGGAAGAAGACCATGGTGCCGAGGAAGGCGAAGGCGATCGCCACCCCCATCCGGGTGAGGAGACTCGCCGTCGGGGCGATGATGAGGGTGAGGATCAGCCCCAGGCCCGCCCATTCGGTGGTGCCGGTGGTGGTGGGCTCCACGAAGCGGTTCTGCGTCATGAGCTGCATGATCAGCCCGCTCATGGCCATCGCGGCGCCCGCCAGCACCAGGGCGATGGTGCGGGGGATCCGGGTGATCGCGAACATCTCCCGGCCCCCGTCGGCGGAAAGGTCGTACACCCCCGTGAACAGGGAGATGACCAGCAGTCCGCCGACGATGAGGACCCCGACGAGCAGCGCGGGGTCGAACAGCCGCTCGGGGCGCCGAGCACCCTGCCGCCCAGGACGACCCCGGTGCCCCGCGGGGGCGGGGCGTCCGGGGTCCGTCGGCGCGGCGGGGGTGGTCGTCATGGCGTGCTCAGGAGCTCGCCTCGAGGGCGTCGGCGAAGGAGCCGAAGTACTCGGTGTAGGTCTGGATGCCCTCGTTGGTGTAGGTGTCCGCGGGCATGTACAGGACGTTGCCCTCGGTGACGGCGGTGACGGAGGCAAGTGCTTCGCTGCCCTCGATGACCTCGGACGCGGGCTGGTACTCGGCGTCGGCGGCGGAGATCGCGGCGTCGCGGTCCATCACCAGGATCCAGTCGGGGTTAGCCCCGGCGATCGCTTCGACCGAGATGTCATCGCCCTCGTGGTCGTCGCTCGCGCCATCGACGGACAGGGCCGGGGTGAGGCCGAAGGCGTCGAAGGCCCAGCCGAGGGTGCGGCCGACGCCGGGCGCGATATACCCGAACTCGCCGCCGGAGACATTGACGGCCATGACGGTGTCACCGTCGTCGTAGGCCGCGCGGACCCGGTCGATGGCGGCCTCGAAATCCGTGACCAGCTGTTCGGCCTCGGACTCCTTCCCGAACACCTGGCCGAGAACGGTGGTTTGGCGCTTCAGCTCCTCGGCGAAGTCCTCGCCGTCGCGAGGGTCGAGGTCCACGATGGCGGCCTCGGGAGCCAGGCGCGCGAAGTCCTCGCGGTACTCGGCGAAGCGCTGGCCGTTGATGATGAGGTCGGGTTCGGCGGCGACGACAGCCTCGAGGTCGGGCTCGCGGTGGTTGCCGAGGTCGACGATCGACTCGTCGTCCTGGTAGCCGATCGTGGTGGGCATGAGCGCGCGGGGCGCGGCGGCGAGGGTGACGCCCCAGTCGTAGAGGGTCTCGAAGGTGCGGTTGTCGGTGGCGACGACCGCGCTCGGCGGGACCGGGACTCTCTGGGTGCCGTGGTTGTCCTCGATGTCGATGGTGTCCGCGCCGCTGCCTGCGGCGGCCTGCTCGGTGTTCGATCCCGCGGCGCCTCCGCACGCGGTGAGGGCGAGGCCGAGGGCCCCCGCGGCGGTCAGTCCGAGGTGACGGCGGCTCAGTCGGGTCATGGTGGTCCTTGGGGACGGTCCGGGGGTGCCGGAGGGAGAAGAGGCCGCCACATCCGACGGCACGACTGAGGTTAGCCTTACCAAGCCATTTTACTCAACTCGATGTTGCGAAAACCTGTCGCGTCGTCACGTGCCGACAGCGGGGGCAGCCGCGCGCCGACCATCGGCACAGCGCTGCGCGCCTACTACCGGTGGGACCCGCGTCCGCCGACGGCCGGGGTCAGCCGCGGCGCGCTGTGACAGCCCGCGCGATTTCCGCGGCGGTGCGCCGCACGGCACCGGCCCGCTCGGTGACGTGCACCGGGTCCAGCGATGGAGCGGCCCAGGTCATGGTGACCGCCGCGAGCGGCCATCCGGCGCGGTCCAGGATCACCGCCGCCACGGAGCCGAAACCGGCGATCACCTCGCTCCACTCGGTCGCGTAGCCGTCGCGGCGCACCACGTCGAGTGCGGCCCGCAGCTCCCCCGGGGTCTGCGGCGTCGGCGCATCGGTGCGGCGCACGAAGTCCCCCGGTCCGCGGTAAAGATGCCGCAGCTGCGCGGGCGGCAGAGCCGCGAGCATGGCCCGGCCGCTCGCGGTGAGGTGCGCCGGCAACCGCACTCCCCCACGGTCCGTGATGAGCGAGGGCCGGTTCTTCGCGCGCTCCTCGACCACGTACACCACGTCGGCGTCCCGCAGCACCGCCAGGTGCGCCGATTCCCCGATCTCGTCGACCATCCGCTCGATCGCCATGCGCCCCACCCGAGCGAGCGGGGCGTGGCGCGCATACCCTGCCGAGACCTCATGGGCAGCCGGTCCCAGGGTGTAGAGCCGTTCGTGCGGGAGGTGCAGTGCATACCCGTGATCCACCAGCGTCTTCAGCAGGTCGTAGGTGGTGGAGCGGGGCAGTGCGAGGTCGTGGGCAACCTTCGCCGCCGCGACCGGTCCGCGCTGGGAGGACAGGTACGTCAGCACCCGCAGCGTGGCATCGGCCGCGGGTACTTTCGGGGCGTCGGATGCCACTGCTCCTCCTCTGCTCACATCACCACCATCAGCGCTGGAAACGTCATTCTTCCTGGCCTGCACTCCGCGTCGCCACCTCGTCCACGCCACACACCGTCGACACCGCGGGCGGGGGCGCGTACGGTCGCGCTCATGACTGCTCCCCTCCCCCGCACGGCCCTGCTGACCGGTGTGGGCCGTCGCCGGTCCATCGGGGCCGCGATCGCGCGTGGCCTCGCCGTCGACGGTTTCGACATGGCACTCAGCTACAGCCCGGACTACGACCGTCGTGTCCATGAGGAGACCTCCGATGTCGAGGAGCTCGCCGAGGAGCTGCGCGCCTCCGGCCGTCGCGTGGTGGTGCTCCCGGGCGATCTCGCCGACGTTGACGTGCCCCCGTGCCTCATCGCGGAGGCGCGCGCGCAGCTGGGCCCGCTCGGGGCGCTGGTGATGAGTCACTGCGAATCCGTGGACTCCTCCATCCTGGACACGACGGTGGAGAGTTTCGACCGTCACTACGCGGTGAACGTCCGCGCGACCTGGCTGCTGCTGCGAGCGTTCGCGGAGCAGGTCGAGCCCGGCACGGGCACCCCGGGCGGCGCGGCGATCGCGCTGACCAGCGACCACACCGTGCACAACCTGCCCTACGGCGCTACCAAGGGCGCCCTGGACCGCCTGGTGCTGGCCGGAACCCACGAGCTCGCCGATCGCGGCATCCGCACCAACGTCATCAACCCCGGCCCGATCGACACCGGCTGGATGACCGAGGAGATCCGCGCAGCCGGCGCCGCACAAACACCCGGCGGCGAGCTCGGCGCACCGTCCACGGTCGCGGATCTGGTGCGATTCCTGCTGTCCGACCAGGGCGCGTGGATCCGCGGACAGCTGCTGCTGTCCAACGGTGGCTTCACCACGCCTGCCGTCTGACCGGGCACCTACGGTGGAGGACATGGCACCGACCCACGATCGCGACCCGTACGTCAAGCACAATCCGTCGGCCCCGGACGGGTTCTTCGCCGCGGAGGCGGCGGGGCTCGCCTGGTTGGCCGAGCCCGACGCCGTTCCGGTCGTCAAGGTCCTCTCTGCGGATGACACCTCCCTGACACTCGAGCACCTGGAGGAGGCGGGCGCGGATGCCGCAGCTGCCCGGGAGTTCGGCGCAGGACTCGCGCGGCTGCACGACGCGGGGGCCGACGGATTCGGCTGGGCGCCCGCGGAGGACGCCTGGTTCGGCCCGCTGGATGCGCCCTTCACCGTTCCCACCACATCCCACGCCGATTTTCCGACTTTCTGGGTGACCGACCGCCTGGAACCCGTCGCCGAACGCACCGCGCGCCTCCTCGGGGGCGAGGGTGAGGCCGCCGTGCGCGCCGCGATCGAGGTGATCGCCGCGGGCCCCTTCGACGGCATCGCCGGAGAGGGGATCGAGCGTCCCGCGCGCGTGCACGGGGACCTGTGGTCCGGCAATCTGCTGTGGACCGCGGCCGGGGGCACCCTCATCGACCCCGCCGCGCACGGCGGACACAGACTGGAGGACCTGGCGCTGCTGAGCCTGTTCGGCGCTCCCCACCTGGAGGACATCTACGCAGGGTACGAGGAGGCGCACCCCCTGCCCGCAAGCTGGCGGGAGGATCTGCCCGCGCACCTGTTCTTCGCGCTCCTGGCCCATGTCGACCTGTTCGGCTCTGCCTACACCACCCCGACCGTGCGCACCGCCCGGCAGATCATCGAGCGTGCAGAGGCCCTCGGTACGATGCCCGCGTGACGCCCGACACTGCCCTGGAGGACCTCACCGCGAGCGCCCAGAACTACCTGAAGGCCATCTGGAGCCTCCAGGAGTGGTCCGAGGAGCCGGTGACCGCCTCGGACATCGCCGAACGCACGGGACTGCGGGTCTCCACCGTCTCCGGCGGGATCTCCAAGCTGCGCGAGCAGGGCTTCGTCCACCACACCCGCTACGGATCGATCGACCTGACGGCTGAGGGCCACCAGGTCGCTGTCGCCATGGTGCGCCGCCACCGCCTCCTCGAGACCTTCCTGGTGCGCACCCTCGGATACAGCTGGGATCAGGTGCACGAGGAGGCCGAGCATCTCGAGCACGTCGTCTCCGCCTTCTTCGTCGAGCAGATGGACGCGGTGCTCGGCCATCCCGACCGGGACCCCCACGGTGACCCCATCCCTGCGGCCGACGGGACCGTCACCGTCCCACCCGCGATACCGCTGGTGGAGGTCGAAGCGCCCGCCCGCGTGCGGATCGAGCGGATCTCGGACACGGACGAGGAGCTCCTGCGGTTCTTCGCCGAACGCGGCGTCGGCATCGGCAGCGAACTGCAGGTCACCGCGGGAGCCCCCTACTCCGAGTCGATCCACCTGCTGCCGACCGGCGGCGAGGACATCCCCCTGGGCTGCACCGCCGCCCGGCACGTCTGGGTGTGTCTGCGATGAGCCGCTCTGCCGACGGGTCGGTCCCGCCGTGGCTGCTGGTCATCGACGCCCAGCGGATCTTCGCCGACCCCACCTCTGCGTGGGCATCCCCGGAGTTCCCGGCCGCATGGCAGCGCATCCAGCAGCTCGCCCGGCACATCGGCCCGGAGCGCACGGTGCTGACCCGCTGGCTCCCCACGGCCGACCGGTCGACCGCCTGGGGGGACTACTTCCGCGCCTGGCCCTTCGCCGATGTCCCGCCCGAGGATCCCCTGTACGCGCTGGTCGACGGGACAGACGGGCTGTCGGCGCACCGCCCGGTTGACGAACCGACCTTTGGGAAGTGGGGGTCCCGGGTCGCTGCGCTGCTCGATCCTGGCGCCCCCATCCTGCTCAGCGGGGTGTCGACCGACTGCTGCGTGGTGACGACGGCGCTCGCCGCGGCCGATGCCGGCCGGCACGTGCACGTTGTCGCCGACGCCTGTGCCGCCTCCAGCGCCGAGGACGGCGCCGCCGCACTGCAGGTGATGGGGCTGTTCCCCCCGCAGATCCGGATCGTGGACACCCAGGAGGTTCTCGCAGGGGGCGGGGGCACCCCGGAGGTGGCACCGTGACCGCGCTTACACTCGAGACATGCGCTCGCTCCTCTCCCTCGTCCTGAACATCATCTGGCTGGTGACGGCCGGCTGGCTGCTGTTCCTCGGCTACGTCCTCGCCGGCGTTCTCGCCTGCATCTTCATCGTCACCATCCCCTTCGGCATCGCCTCGTTCCGCATCGCCGGGTTCGTGCTGTGGCCCTTCGGTCGGGAGGTCATCGACGCCGGGCCTCCCGGGGGTTTGTCGACCGTCGGCAACGCGATCTGGTTCGTCGTCGCCGGGTGGTGGCTGGCGCTCGGGCACATCCTGACCGCTGCTGCACAGGTCGTGACGATCATCGGCATCCCGCTGGCCTGGGCGAACATCAAGCTGATTCCCGTAACCTGCTTCCCCTTCGGCAAGGTGGTCGTGACCTCGTCCGACGCCCGCGCCGGGATGCTGCCGACCGCGCGCGGCTGACTCTCCAGGCGACCCCGTCCCGGGCGCTGGAGGATGATCAGTGGTCGTGACCGTACTCCTAGTGGTCGTGGACATCACAGTTGTCGTGGTAGTCATGGTAGTGGTAGACATGTTCGTCCTACTCGGCATGGGCATCGCCCG
>JAUNUA010000189.1 GCA_030538435.1 Brachybacterium sp. | reverse complement strand
TGGAGAGGCCGACGCCGCGGGCGGCCCGCTCGATGGCGGCCGTGGTCGCGGCGGGCCCGAAGAGGGGGGAGCCATCGGAGATGATCCCGATGATCGAGCTGCGCGTTGTTCGCAAGGAACGGGCGGACATGTTGCGCGTGTACCCGAGGTCCTCGATCGCCTTCAGGACTCTCTCGCGAGTGTCGGCGCGCACCCGGTCGGGATCGTTCAGGACGCGCGAGACCGTCTGGTAGGAGACCCCGACACGCTCGGCGACATCGGACATCGAGGGTCGTCGGAAAGTTGGACTCACCTGATGGTCCTTCCTGGTAGCAGCCGGAATGGTGCACCCCTCCGGCCTGCGCCGTTCCTGACAGCAGGACCATGAGCTTGACATATCTCGCAGTGTGAACGTTAACATCACGCGTAACTCCCACGTCTCCTCGCAGGTGCATCGCTCAATCACTGACAGCGCTCAGCGCCGAGGGGGATGTGGCTGTGGACCACGCTGGACAGCGCGGCAGGACGATCTCGAAGAGGAGAACACGATGCACAGCAGCAGAAGAAGCTTTCTTGTCGGGGCGGGAGCAGCATCCGTGCTGGCACTCGCCGCCTGCGGCGGGGAGGGCGCAGGGTCCTCCGGCCCGGACCCGGACGCGGATCCCAGCGACCTGACCATCGGCGTCGCCATGCCCACCCAGACCTACGAGCGGTGGCTGAACGACGGCCGCTCGATCCAGGAGGGCCTGGAGGAACTGGGCTACAACGTCGATCTGCAGTACGCAGACGATGACATCCCCACCCAGTCCCAGCAGATCGATCAGATGATCACCCAGGAGGTGGACGTGCTGATCATCGCGTCCATCGACGGGTCGGCCCTGACCAGCCAGCTCGATGCCGCCGAGGCCGCCGGGATCCCGGTCATCGCCTACGACCGGCTGCTCACCCACAGCGAGAACGTCGACTTCTACGTCACCTTCGACAACTACGAGGTCGGCGTGAACCAGGCCCGCTCCCTGCTGTACGGCCTGGGGATCCTCGATGAGAACTTCGAGGAGGCTGACGACGCCCCCGAGGGCCCGCTGAACATCGAACTGTTCGCCGGCTCGCTGGACGACAACAACGCCCACCTGTTCTGGCAGGGTGCGATCGACACCCTCCAGCCCTACATGGACGACGGCACCCTCGAGGTGCCCTCGGGCCAGATGGACATCGACCAGGCCGCCACCCAGCGCTGGGAGCAGGAGACCGCGCAGCAGCGCATGGAGAACCTGCTGACCTCGCATTACTCCGGCGACGAGGAGCTGCACGGGGTGCTCGCCCCCGCTGATCCCCTCTCGCGCGGCATCATCAACGCCCTGCGCAACGACGGCTGGGGCAACACCATCGAGGACGGGCTGCCGATCGTCACCGGGCAGGATGCCGAGATCGCCTCGGTCACCCTGATCGCCGAAGGCGTTCAGCACTCGACGATCTTCAAGGACACGCGTCTGCTCGCCGAGCAGGCCGTCACCGCCGCGCAGGCCTACCTCGACGGTGGGGAACCGGAGGCGAACGACACCGAGACCTACGACAACGGTGAGAAGGTCGTGCCCTCCTACCTGCTGGACATCGAGATGGTGCTGCAGGACAACTACGAGGAGATCCTCGTGGACTCCGGCTACTACACGGAGGAGCAGGTGGAGACCGGCCAGCTCTGAGGCCGATCCTGCTCGATCCATGACGGGACGCCCCGGTGGTCACCGCGCGTGACCGCCGGGCGTCCCTGCCCAAAGGAGGGCACGTGAACGAACACATCCTCGAGATGCGGTCCATCACCAAGACCTACCCCGGTGTGACCGCCCTGAAGGACGTCACCTTCGAAGTGCGGCCCGGGGAGATCCACGCGATCTGTGGGGAGAACGGGGCAGGGAAGTCCACGTTGATGAAGGTCCTCTCGGGCGTGGAGCCGCACGGCAGCTACGAAGGAGAGATCCACTACCGCGGTGAGGAGGTCCGCTTCTCCTCGGTGAACGACTCCGAGGCCAAGGGGATCGTCATCATCCACCAGGAGCTGGCACTGGTTCCGCACCTGTCGGTCGCCGAGAACATCTTCCTCGGCAATGAGCAGTCGCGGGCCGGGATCATCGACTGGCACAACGTCAACGCCCGTGCCGCCGAACTGCTCGGCAAGGTGGGGCTGGACGAGAACCCCGTCACCCCGGTCGCCTACCTCGGCGTCGGCAAGCAGCAGCTGGTCGAGATCGCCAAGGCCCTGTCCAAGAACGTGGATCTGCTGATCCTCGACGAGCCGACGGCCGCGCTGAACGACACCGACTCCGAGCATCTGCTCGGGCTCATCCGCGGCCTGCGGGATGAGGGGGTCACCTGCATCATCATCTCCCACAAACTGGAGGAGATCGCCTCGGTCGCCGACCGCACCACCGTGATCCGCGACGGGGCGACCATCGAGACCATCACCATGAACGAGGGTGAGGAGCCGAGCGTCGGCCGACGGCGCGCCGAGGGTGGACAGTCGGCCGACGGATCCGAGCGGGCCGAGGGCTCTGAGCAGGTCGAGGTTGCCCAGGGGGCCGAAGGCTCCCACCGAGCCGACGGCTCCCCGTCGGCCGGAGGGTCCGAGCGTGCCGAGGGCTCGCACCGGGCCGAGGACGAAGGCGCGGTGAAGGACGCGCGCCAGGACGAGAATCGGACCGCGAGCACGACGAAGGGCGCTGCCCGTCGGAACGAGCGGATCATCCCGCGCATCATCAAGGGGATGGTGGGCCGCGACATGGACCACATGTACCCCGAGCGGAACGCCGAGATCGGCGAGGAGGTCTTCCGCGTCGAGAACTGGAGCGTCACCCATCCCACCCAGCCGGGACGGACGGTCGTCGACGATGTCACGCTGTCCGTCCGCGCCGGGGAAGTGGTCGGCATCGCCGGCCTGATGGGCGCCGGACGCACGGAGCTCGCCATGAGCATCTTCGGCCAGTCCTACGGGCGGGACATCACCGGCACCGTGAAGATGCACGGCACGCCGGTGCGGATGCGGTCGGTCGCCGACGCGATCGACGCCGGCATCGCCTACGTCAGCGAGGACCGCAAGCGGTACGGACTGAACCTCATCGACGACATCCGCCGGAACATCAGCGCCGCCGGGCTGAAGAAGCTCGCACCGCGCGGATGGATCGACACCAACCGGGAGATCCAGGTGGCGCAGGATTTCCGGACCTCCCTGAACATCAAGGCACCGTCCGTGCTGGCCACCGTCGGCCAGCTCTCCGGCGGGAATCAGCAGAAGGTCGTCCTCAGCAAGTGGCTGTACACCGAGCCGGAGCTGCTGATCCTCGACGAGCCGACGCGCGGCGTCGACGTCGGCGCCAAGTACGAGATCTACTCGATCATCAACCAGCTCGCCGAGCAGGGCAAGGCAATCATCGTGATCTCCTCCGAGCTGCCGGAGGTGCTCGGAGTCTGCGATCGCGTCTACACGTTGTCCGCCGGCCGGCTGACCGGTGAGGTGGCCGTCGAGGACGCCACCCAGGAGCGCCTGATGGAGCTCATGACCATGGAGAAGGAGTAAGAGAGCACGATGAGTGGAACCTCCGACATCAGGGAGCTGCTGACGCGCAACATGCGCCAGAGCGGCATCTACATCGCCTTCGTCTTCATCGTCCTGCTGTTCACCGTCCTGACCAACGGTGTGCTGCTGAGCCCGGGCAACCTGACCAACCTGGTCCTGCAGTACTCCTACATCCTGATCCTGGCGATCGGCATGGTGCTGATCATCGTGGCCGGCCACATCGACCTGTCGGTCGGATCGGTGGTGGCCCTGACCGGGGCCGTCGCTGCGGTGGTCGTGATCCGGGACGGGATGCCCTGGTGGGTGGGGATCCTCGCGGCCCTGCTCACCGGCGTCCTCGTCGGGCTTTGGCAAGGCTTCTGGGTGGCCTTCGTCGGCATCCCCGCGTTCATCGTGACCCTCGCGGGCATGCTGATCTTCCGCGGCCTGACCATGCAGACGCTGGACAACGTGTCGCTGTCACCCTTCCCCTCCGAGTATCAGATGATCGCGGGTGGCTTCCTCAACGGGCTCCTGGGCGGACCCGGCTACGACGTGTTCACCCTGGTGATCTTCGGTCTGGCCGTCGCCGGCTTCGCCGTGCAGCAGTGGCGTGTACGGATGCGCAAGCTCGAGTACAAGCAGCCCGTCGAGGCGCTCTGGCTGTTCGCGATCAAGATCCTCGTGGTCGCGACCGTGATCATGGCGTTCGGCTGGCGCCTCGCGAACGCTCGCGGCCTGCCGATCGTGCTGATCCTGCTGGCTGTGCTGGTGCTCGTCTACGGCTTCGTCAGCCAGCGCACGGTCTTCGGTCGCCACATCTACGCCATGGGCGGGAACCTGCAGGCGGCGAAGCTCTCCGGCGTCAAGACCCGTGCGGTCAACCTGCTGCTGTTCGTGAACATGGGCGTGCTGGCCGCGATCGCGGGCGTCGTCTACTCCGCCCGCTCCAACAGCGCCCAGCCCGGCGCCGGATTCATGTTCGAGCTGGATGCAATCGCCGCAGCGTTCATCGGCGGCGCTGCGGTCACAGGCGGCGTCGGACGCGTCCAGGGCGCCATCATCGGTGGTCTCATCATGGCGGTCATGTCCAACGGCATGCAGATCATGGGCATCGACCAGTCCACCCAGAACGTGGTCCGCGGCGTGGTCCTGATCCTCGCGGTGGCCTTCGACGTCTGGAACAAGAAGCGAGCCGCCGGCGACAAGTGACCGGCCGCCGGCCTCCCTTGCCGGGGGCGGCTCTCTACCGGAGGCCGCGCCCGGTGAGGGAGGTCGGTCTGTGTGCGGCAGGTCGCACTCTGAACGGAGGCTGGTCTTCGTACGGGAGGCCGCAGTCCGAGCCGG
>JAUNUA010000188.1 GCA_030538435.1 Brachybacterium sp. | reverse complement strand
CCGGCGGGCAGCACCACCCGGGCGTCGCCCCAGCCTCCGCGGTGGGCGAGGCCGAGCGGCAGGCGTGTGGCAACGGTGATCAGGCCGATCGGGGCGTCCGTGTCCTGCGGGTCCTCCGCTGCGGCGCGACCGAAGGCCAGCGCATGGCCGGTGGTGGTGGCGATCGGCCGGTACTGGGCGCCGCGTCCACGGAACATGTCCGGGTGCGTGCGGCGCGCCATCAGCGCCCGATGCACCAGCCACTGCTTCTCCTCCGCCAGGGAGGAGGGCCGGGCACCGGCGATCATCCGCTCCAAGCGGGCGGCGTTCGCGGCGTGGTCGACCGCGCGGCGGTTGTCCGGGTCGACCAGCGACAGGTCCAGCGACTCATTGCCCTGGTAGACGTCCGGCACCCCGGGAATGGTGAGCTGGACCAGCTTCTGGCCGAGGATCGCGGCGCGCTGTGCCTCCAGGGTGCGACGGTTCCACTCCGTGAGCAGCTGGGCGACGTCCTCGGAGGCCAGGGCCGCCCGGGCGAGGTTCAGCACCGCGGCTTCGTACTCGGGGTCCTGATCGGTCCAGGTGGTGTGCAGCTTCGCCTCCCGCATGGCCTTCTCGAGGTAGCCGACCAGGCGACCCTCGTCCATGGGCTCCACGGGTTCGTCACCGAGCGGCGACGTCGCGGCCAACGTCTGCCACAGCAGCAGTTCGGTGCCGGCGTCGACCCGGTCGCTGCGCGCGTCCCCGACCGCCAGGCGCAGCCGCTGCACCAGCAGCGCCCACTCGTCGGGGATCTCCGTCAGGGGCGCGAGACGGGCGCGCACGTCCTCGCTGCGCTTCGTGTCGTGCGTGGACAGGGTGGTCATCGAGTCGGGGAAGGTGTGGAGCATCTGACGGCAGTGGTCGTGCAGATCATCAGGCTCCACCCCGATCCGCTCCGGGTTCGAGCCCACCTCGTTGACCGCGAGGAAGCGGTTGTAGCGGTAGAAGGCGGTGTCCTCGAATGCTTTCGCGTGGACGGGGCCGCAGGTCTGGCCGAAGCGGATGATGAACTCCGCGCGGTCCGCGCTGTCGGTGCGCCCTGCGGATCCGGCCTCCTCTCCGCAGGCGAGAGCCACCACGGTGGCCATGGTCGCGCGCACGTCCTCGTTCTCCCCGCGCGGACCGAGGCGCACCAGCGCTCGCTCGGCCGCATCCCAGATCACCTGCTTCTCCGCGCGGGGCGCCGGCTCCCCGGGGACGATGTAGGCGCGGTACCGGTCCATGGAGGCGAGCAGCGCCACGAGGCACCGCTCGATGTGTCGGCGCGTGGTGTCGCGCAGGCGGATGTCCTCCGCGCAGATCCGATGGACGAGCGTGGTGAGCCGGTCGATCTCCGCCCACAGGCTGGTGGCGATGATCAGGTCGGTCGCCTCATCGGCGACCTCCTCGAACCCGCGCAGGTCACCGGTCAGCAGCTGCCACTGGTGGGTGAGGGCGGTCGTGCCGCGCGGGTCCTGGAACTGCCCGGCGATGCGCCACAGGGCGTCGTACCCGGTCGTGCCGGCGCAGGGGAAGTCGCCGGGGAGGCGCTCCTCGCCCTCCAGGATCTTCTCCACCACGGTCCACGCGCCGTCGGTCGCCTCCGCGAGGTCCCGCAGGTAGCCGCGGGGGTCGGCGAGCCCGTCGGGGTGGTCGATCCGGTAACCGTCGATCACACCCTCACTCTGGAGGCGCAGCAGCAGTTCGTGGGTCGCGGCGAACACCTCCGGGTCCTCCACCCGCACCGCGGCGAGGGTATCGACGTCGAAGAATCGCCGATAGTTCAGCTCATCATCGGCGACCTTCCAGTAGGCCAGGCGGTACCACTGGCGCTCCAGCAGGTCCGCCATCCCGAGGTCCTCGGTGCCCGCGGCGAGCGGGAGCACATGGTCGTAGTAGGTTAGCACCCGCTCACGACGCACCTGCCCATCGGCCCCGGGGACGTCGGCCTCACCGATGGCGAGTTCCCCGTCGGCGAGGACCGCCCCGATCGGTCGGCCGAGCACCGGCACCAGGATGCTGCCGTGCGCCGTGGCGTCCACGTCGAACCAGGAGGCGAAGGGCGACTCGGGCCCGTCCCGCAGCACCGACCACAGCGCGTGGTTGTGCCAGATGGGGGTCGGGATCGCCATGTGGTTCGGCACCACGTCGACGATCAGCCCCATCCCGTGGTTCTGCGCCACCTCGGCCAGGCGGCGCAGACCCGCCTCGCCCCCGCACTCCTCGCTGATCCGGGTGTGATCCACGACGTCGTAACCGTGGGTGGAGCCGGGCGAGGCCTGCAGCACCGGGCTGCAGAAGATGTGCCCGACCCCGAGCCGCTCCAGGTACGGGACGATCTCCGCGGCATCGTCGAAGGTGAAACCCGCGTGCAGCTGCAGGCGGTAGGTGCTCGTGGGAACGATCGATGTGCTCACGGGTGACCCTTCTGTGCGCTCAGGCGCGTACCGCGGTGTTCGGGCTTTCCAGCGGCGCGGGGGAGGTGTGCTCGCGCACCCGGCGCGGGGGCACCGCCGCCCCGCCGACGATCTGATCAGCGGGCTGGGCCCCCGGCTGCTCGATCTCGTCGGCGTGGGGCCGGCCGAGATAGAGCAGCGAGAACGCGGGGCGGGTGACTGTCGAGCCGGCCGGCAGCGTGGCACCGATCTCCAGTTCACCGGCGGTGCCGGTGACGACCTCCCAGCTGTCCCCGAGCTCCGGGCCGGGGAGGGTGAACTCCACCCCGTTGCCGGAGCCGTTGAACAGCAGGAGCGCCGAGTCGCCCACGATCCGCTCACCGCGGGCCCCGGGCTCCGGGATCGCGTCGCCGTTCAGGAACACCGTCAGGCACTTGTTGTTCGCGTCGTGCCAGTCGTCGCTGTCCATGGGCTGCCCATTGGTGGTCAGCCAGATCACGTCCGCGAGGCTCGACTCGGCACCGTCGCGGACCACGCCCTGCAGGAACCGACGCCGACGGAAGATCGGGTGGGCGCGGCGCAGCGCGATGAGCTGCCGGGTGAAGGCGAGCATCTCCTGCTGGTCCTCGTCGAGGTCCCAGTCGATCCAGGAGATCTCGTTGTCCTGGCAGTAGGTGTTGTTGTTGCCGCCCTGGGTGCGTCCCAGCTCGTCGCCGTGCAGGATCATCGGCACACCCTGGCTGAGCAGCAGCGTCGCCATGAAGTTCTTCGCGCGGCGCAGCCGCAGTTCGCGAATCTCCGGGTCGCTGGTGGGCCCTTCCGCCCCGGAGTTCCAGGAGCGGTTGTGGCTCTCGCCGTCCCGGCCGCCCTCACCGTTGGCCTCGTTGTGCCGTTCGTTGTAGGAGACCAGGTCGCGCAGCGTGAAGCCGTCGTGGGCGGTCACGAAGTTGATCGAGGCGATCGGGGTGCGTCCGGTGTGCTGGTACAGGTCGGAGGACCCGGCGAGGCTGGAGGAGAACTCTGCGAGTGTTCCGGGTTGCGCACGACCGAAGTCCCGCACGGTGTCGCGGTAGCGGCCGTTCCATTCCGACCACAGGGGCGGGAAGCCCCCCACCTGGTAGCCGCCCTCTCCGAGGTCCCACGGCTCGGCGATCAGCTTGGCCTGGGAGATGATCGGGTCCTGCTGGATGATGTCGAAGAACGCCGAGAGGCGATCCACCTCGTGCAGCTCGCGGGCGAGCGTGGAGGCGAGATCGAAGCGGAACCCGTCGACGTGCATCTCGGTGACCCAGTAGCGCAGCGAGTCCATGATGAGCTGCAGGACGTGCGGGGTCCGCATCAGCAGCGAGTTCCCGGTGCCGGTGGTGTCGTAGTAGTGGGACTTGTCGTCCTCCACCAGGCGGTAGTAGCTGGCGTTGTCGATGCCGCGGAAGCACAGGGTCGGGCCCATGTGATTGCCCTCGGCGGTGTGGTTGTAGACCACGTCGAGGATCACCTCGATGTCCGCCTCGTGGAGGTTCTTCACCATCTGCTTGAACTCCTGGACCTGCTGACCAGTGTCCCCGGCGAAGGCGTACTCGTTGTGCGGGGCGAAGAACCCGATGGTGTTGTAGCCCCAGTAGTTCCGCAGGCCCTTCTCCACCAGGTGTCCGTCCTGGACGAACTGATGGACCGGCATCAGCTCCACGGCGGTCACGCCGAGGGACTTCAGGTGCTCGATGATGACCGGGTCGCCCATGGCGAGGTAGGTGCCGCGGATCTCCTCGTCGATGCCCGGATGGGTCATCGTCAGGCCCTTCACGTGGGCCTCGTAGATCACGGTGTCGTGGTAGTCGTGCGCCGGTGGGTGGTCGTTGCCCCAGTCGAAGAAGGGCGAGACGACCACGGAGTGCATGGTGTGCTCGGCCGAGTCGTCCTGATTGCGGGCCGTGGGGTCGGTGAAGTCGTAGCTGTACAGCGACGGGTGATTGGTCGCCATGCCCTCGATCGCCTTCGCGTACGGGTCCAGCAGCAGCTTGGAGGGATCGCAGCGGTGCCCGGAGGCGGGGTCGTAGGGGCCGTGGACGCGGTATCCGTACCGCTGTCCGGGCTGAATGGTGGGAAGGTAGACGTGCCACACGTAGGCGTCCACCTCGGTCATCTCGATACGGCGCTCCTCGCCGTCGGCCTCGAGGAGGCACAGCTCCACGCGATCAGCAGCTTCGGAGAAGAGGGCGAAGTTGGTGCCGCTGCCATCGAAGGTCGCGCCGAGGGGATAGGGGTGGCCGGGCCAGATCTGCATGGCCTCAGAGTATCGGCAGGATCCGCCTCGTCCCGGGCGTGTTCGCTGTGGGGATTACCGCTCCCGAATCATGCGGTGACCTCGGACACGAGGGGCCGTTCCGGTTTGCGCGGGCGCCCCCCGGGCCGTACTGTGGACCCCCGTCGGCCCCGCCGACACGCGGACGTAGCTCAGTTGGTAGAGCATCACCTTGCCAAGGTGAGGGTCGCCGGTTCGAGCCCGGTCGTCCGCTCG
>JAUNUA010000187.1 GCA_030538435.1 Brachybacterium sp. | reverse complement strand
CCGGTGTTGCCGGTCAGGCCGAACGCCATCGGCAGCAGCGCGAAGATCGTCGCCGCGGAGGTCATCAGGATCGGTCGCAGACGCTTCGAGGCGCCCTGGAACAGGGCTTCGTCGAGTCCCATGCCGCGCCGCCGGTACTGGTTCACCAGGTCGATCAGCACGATCGCGTTGGTGACGACGACACCGACCAGCATCAGCAGGCCGATCATCGAGGGCAGGCCGAGCGGCACCTGGGTCAGGATCAGCAGACCGAAGGACCCGGTCGCGGCGAAGGGGATCGAGACCAGCAGGATCAGCGGCTGGATGAGCGACTTGAAGATCCAGACCAGCAGCACGTAGGTCAGCAGGATCGCGGCGAGCATCGCCATGCCCAGCTGACCGAAGGTCTCGTCGATGTCCTGGGCGGTGCCGCCGAGGGAGGCGGCGGTGCCCTCGGGCATGTCCGCCCGGTCGATCGCCGCCTGCGCCTCGGCGGAGACAGCCCCGACATCCTCGGTCTCCGGGGTGATGGAGATGGTGACGGTCTCCACGGAGTTCCGGGTGGAGATGGAGGGCCGGGAGGGCTGCTCGTCGACGCTCGCGACGTCCTCCAGCGGGATCCCGGGGGCGAGCTCCAGGTCCTCCAGCTGCTGGCGAGTATCTATCGCCTCGCCCTCTTCGAGGTAGATCGCGAGGTCGCCGTCGGCAGTCTCGAGGGTCCCGATGGAGGAGGGGAAGAGGTTGGAGGCGACGAGGCCGACGACGGCCTCCTCGGTCAGGCCGCGCTCGGCGGCGGCCTCCTGGTCCACGGAGACGACGAGGGCGGGCTCCTCGGCCTCGAGGTCGCTGGTCACCTCGGTGACACCGGCGGGCAGCGGGTCGAGCTCGGCCATGATCGCGTCGTTCGCGGCGTCGCGGTCCTCGGCGGTGGGGCCGGTGATCTGGATGTCGACGCTGGAGGATCCGGCGGGGCCGGCGGCCGCGTCGAGCTCCTCGATCTCCCCGGCGTCCGGGAGGTCCTGCAGCGCGGCGAGCATCTGCTCACGCAGAGCTACCTGCTCGGCCTCGGAGTCGGTGGTGACCTGGTAGGAAATCTCATTGCTGGCGCCGCCCATGCCGAACTGGTTGGCGCCGATGGTGGTCTGCACCGTCTCCACCCCGTCGAGGTCCAGCAGCGCCTGCTCGGCCTCGTCGGCCTTCTCGGCGGACTGCTCCAGGGTGGTGCCGGCGGACAGGGTCTGCTCGTAGGAGGCAAGGTTCTGCCCGGTGTCGCCGAGGAAGTTCACCTTCATCAGCGGGTACATGGCCACGGTGCCCACCAGGATCGCGACTGCGGCGACGAGGGTGATGATGCGGTGCGCCTGGGTCCAGCGCAGCACGGGCGCATAGATCAGGTGCAGCCAGGAGCGCTCCTCGCGCTCCTCCGCGTCGCGCTGCACGGCGGCGACCTGCTCGGGGTCCTGCGGGTCCATGGCGTCGACGGCGGCGCGGGTGCGCTTGGACAGCCGCAGGAACCAGAAGGCAAGGACGGGCACGATGGTCAGCGCCACGATCAGCGAGGCGATCATTGCCAGCGCCACGGTGAGGGAGAACGGCCGGAACAGCTCTCCGGCCATCCCGCCCACCACGGCGATCGGCAGGAACACGACGACAGTTGCGAGGGTGGAGGCGGTGATGGCGCCGCCCACTTCCTTGACGCCGTCGAGGATCGCCCGGGTGCGGGTCTTCCCGTAGGTCATGTGCCGGGTGATGTTCTCGATGACGACGATGGAGTCGTCGACGACGCGGCCGATGGAGATCGTGACCGCCGCCAGGGTCAGCATGTTGATCGTGTAGCCGGCGACCATCATGCCGACGAAGGTCATCAGCAGCGACGTGGGGATGGAGATCGCGGTGACGATCGTCGGGCGCAGCGAGCGCAGGAACAGCAGGATCACGCCGACGGCGAAGACGAGGCCCAGCAGGCCCTCCTCGGCGAGCGCGACGATGGACTCCTGGATGAAGGGCGCCTGGTCGAAGACGACCTCGCTGGTGGCGCCACCGCCGACACCGGGCAGCAGGCTGTCGAGCTCCGCCTGCACGTTCTCCGAGACGTCGACGACGTTGCTGTCGGCGGCGCCGAACACGACCATCACCAGCGACTCGCGGCCGTTGGTGCGGGAGATGGAATCGGGGTCCTGGGTGGTCTGCTCGACGGTGGCGACGTCGGCAAGGCTGATGGGCGCAGCGAGCTGCTGCTGCTCCGCACCTTGCTGCTCTGCGCCCTGAGCTTCCGCGCCCTGCGCCTCGGCATCGGCTCCCTCCGCGCCCTGCGCCTCAGCGCCGGCGCCCTCGGCGTCCTGGCCCTCCATCGGCTGGCCCTCGGCTCCCGCGGCATCCCCCTCGACGCCCTCAGCACCCTGGCCGCCCGCGGCGTCGGCCCCCTCGTCGCCCCCGCTGTCCGGCATCAGGGCGATCGCCTCGAGGTCCTCGACATTCGCGGTGGCGGTGCCGATGGTGACGTTCAGGGAGGTATCCCCGTCGGCGACGGTGCCGCCGGGCAGGGTGAGGCCGCTGGCGTCGATCGCCTCCCGGATATCGGTGTCGGTGAGGCCGTTCTCCTCCAGCGCATCCTCATCGGGGGTGATGCGCACGATCTGCTCGGGCGCGCCGGCGAGCATCACCTGGGAGACGCCGTCCACGCGCTCCAGCTCGGGGATCACGGAGGTGTTCAGGCGGTCGCCGAGCTCGGCGGGCTCCAGGTCCGAGGCGACCGACAGCACGGCAACGGGGATGTCCCCGGTGCCGCCGGCCATGACCTGCGGTTCAGCGTTGGAGGGCAGCTGATCCTCGATCTGGTTGATGGCCGCGTCGATCTGGTTGGCGCTGCGGGCAGTGTCGGTGCCGTACTCCAGCTCGACGGTGATCATCGACAGGTTCGCCTGGGAGTCGGAGCTGGTGCCCTCAACGTTCTCCAGCCCGCGGACGGACTGCTCGATCGGCTGGGAGACGCGGGACTGCACCTGCTCCGTGGAGGAGCCCGGGGCGGGCGTGATGATCTGGATCTGCGGGAGGGCGACCTGGGGGATCAGCTCCTGACGCATGGTCGTCATCGCGAGCGCCCCGATGATCGACACCGCGATGCACACCAGCGCAATGAACGACCGGTTGGCGAGGCTGAGTGAGGCAAGACGGTGCACGGGCGCTCCTGGTGAGGCGGCGGAGGTGTGGGACAGGCCGTGGCCCCGACGCGACAATTCGACCACGCGAGTCTGGGGAGCGGGAGGTCGGTCACACCGCTGTGCCGGGGCCGGGCCGCGATGTCGACGCCGACGTAGTTTCGACGTCGTGACCACCTCGTCCTCCCCTGCATCGCCCCCGGCGGACCCGCGTTCTGCACGCCGGGCCGTGGACCGGGACATTCTGGTCCTCGCGGTGCCGTCCCTCGGGGCGTTGATCGCCGAGCCGGTGTTCCTGATGGTCGACTCGGCGTTCGTCGCACGGGTGTCGACCACGTCCCTGGCGGGCCTGGGTCTCGCCTCGGTGGTGCTGACGACGGTGGTGGGGCTGTCGATCTTCCTCGCCTACTCCACGACCGCGGCGGTCGCGCGGGCCTTCGGCGCGGGGCGCCGGCGTGAGGCGATCGCCCGCGGAGTCGATGCCTGCTGGCTGGCGCTCGTGATCGGGGTGTTCTGCGCGGCGGGTCTGGTGCTGCTGGGTCGGCCGCTGCTGGGACTGTTCGGCCCCTCCCCGGAGGTGCTCGAGGAGGCCGCGATCTACCTGCGGATCAGCGCGATCGGCCTGCCTGCGATGCTGGTCGTGCAGGCCGCGACGGGCCTCGTGCGGGGGCTGCAGGACGCGCGGCTGCCCCTGATCGTGGCAGCGGGCGGGGCGGCGTTGAACATCCCACTGAACTGGGTGCTGATCTTCGAGCTGAACCTCGGCATTGCGGGCAGCGCGATCGGCACCGTCATCGCGCAGTGCCTGATGGCGCTGGTGCTGCTCGCGGTGGTGGTCCGCCACGCCAGGCGCCTCGAGGTGCCTCTTACCCCGCAGCTCGGTGGGGTCGCCTCCGCCGGGCGGGACAGCGTCCCGATGTTCATCCGCACCCTCGCGCTGCGCGCGGTGCTGGTGGTGACGACGTTCGTCGCGACCGGGCTCGGGGAGACGCAGCTGGCGGCGCACCAGCTGGCGACGACCGTGTTCGCGCTGCTGGCGCTCGCGCTCGACGCCCTCGCGATCGCGGGGCAGGCGCTGACCGGCCGCTACCTGGGGGCGGCGGACACGAGGACGGTGCACGCGGTGACGCGCCGGCTCATGGTGTGGGGCGTCGGCGGCGGCGTCGTGGTCGGGGTGCTGCTGCTCGCGGCGAGCTACGTCGCGCCGGCGCTTTTCACGCCCGATGTCGCGGTGCAGGAGAATCTGCGGGCCGCGCTGTTGGTGCTGGCGCTCGCCCAGCCGGTCGCCGGGTACGTATTCGTGCTCGACGGGGTGCTGATGGGGGCCGGTGATGCCCCGTACCTGGCGCGGGCCGGGGTGATCACGGCGCTGGTGACGATGCCGGGGGCGGCGCTGGTGTGGTGGACCGCGCCCGGTGGGCCGATGGGCCTCGCGGCGCTCTGGGCCGCCTGCACCCTGTTCTTCCTGGTGGCGCGGGCGGTGTCTCTCGCGGTGCGCGTGCGCGGGGATGCATGGATGCGCACCGGGGCGTGACGCACGGCCTCCACATCCCGCCGGAGTATCCGGCGCGGTGCTACGTCCGGGACCTCACGGCCGCGTCTACAGGTGTCGCGTCGGGTCCATCCTCGGGTGCAGTATTCGCACTACGTCGACCCCTTCCGCGCTCTCGACGTAGAAGAGCACGTGGCTCCCGGCGGCATATTGTCGGTACCCCGTGCGGACCTCGTCGCAGGCTCGCCCTCGCCGGGGATCCTCAGCCACGCGCTCGACCGCAGCCTTGATCTCGGCGATGTACCTCTCCGCCTGATCGACGTCCCAGCGCTCCTCGGTGAAGTCCCATATAGATGAGAGATCAC
>JAUNUA010000186.1 GCA_030538435.1 Brachybacterium sp. | reverse complement strand
GCGGGCGCCCTCGGGGAGCTCGTCGTCCTCGGCATCGTCCGTGCCACGCAGGACCGCGCGCGGCGGCGCGAGATCACCCCGGAGGCTGTCCCCGACGAGGTCGCCTCCGCCCTGGAGAACCGCGGCACCTCGTCGCTGAGGCCCGTGCTGAACGCGACCGGGGTCATCATCCACACCAACCTTGGCCGAGCACCGCTGTCCGCCGCCGCTCGGGAGGCTCTGCAGGATGCCGCCGGGCACACCGACGTCGAGTTCGACCTCACCACCGGCGCGCGGTCCCGCCGGGGCGCCGCAGCCCGCGCGGCGCTGCTCGCCGCCTGCCCCGCGGCGGAGGATGCGCTGGTGGTGAACAACGGTGCCGCCGCGCTCTCGCTCGCGACCACGGCCCTCGCCCAGGACCGCGAGGTCCTGTGGTCCCGCGGCGAACTGGTGGAGATCGGGGCCGGGTTCCGTCTCGCCGACCTGGTCACTGCCACCGGCGTCCGGGTCTGCGAGGTCGGGACCACCAACCGCACCCACCTCGCCGACTACACCCGGGTCCTGGAGGACGACGGCGGGGACGATGAGCGACGCATCGGGGCGGTGCTGAAGGTCCACACCAGCAACTACCGCGTCGAGGGCTTCACCGCAGAGGCCACCATCGCTGATCTGGCCGGGCCCTGCCGTGCCGCCGGGGTGCCGCTCATCGCGGACCTCGGCAGCGGACTGCTCCATCCCGACCCTGCGCTGCCCGAGGAGCCCGACGCCACCACTGCCCTCGAGGCCGGCGCCGACTTGGTCCTCACCAGCGGTGACAAGCTGTTCGGCGGCCCCCAGGCCGGGATCCTGCTGGGACGCGCCGAGATCATCGGCCGCCTCGCCCGACATGCCCTGGCCCGCGCGGTGCGCGCCGACAAGCTCACCCTCGCCGCGATCGAGGCGACCATCACGGGCTCCGAGCCACCTGTCCTCGCCTCCCTGCACGCCGATCCGGAGGCCCTGCGGGACCGCACCGAGCACCTCCGAGATGCCCTCGGTACCGGGGACGTCGTTCCGCACGACGGGCGTGTCGGCGGGGGAGGAGGCGCCGGGGTTCCTCTGCCCGGGTGGGCGCTGCGCCTGCCCTCCCGCCTCGCGGGGAGCCTCCGCCAGGGGGAGACCCCCGTCGTCGCCACTGTCCGCGACGACGCGTGCCTCGTGGACTTGCGCTGCATCCTTCCCGAGGACGACGAGCACCTGCTCGCAGCTCTCCGGTCCGCGCTGGGCGCGGACGAGGAGGATTCGCGATGAGAGTCGTCGCGACCGCCGGGCACGTCGACCACGGAAAGTCCGCCCTGGTCCGAGCTCTCACCGGCATCGAACCCGACCGCTGGACCGAGGAGAAGCGCCGCGGCCTCACCATCGACCTCGGCTTCGCGTGGACCACTCTGCCCTCCGGCACGGATGTCGCCGTGGTTGACGTCCCCGGCCACGAACGCTTCCTCGGGAACATGCTCGCCGGGCTCGGCCCCGCGCCCGTCGTGTGCTTCGTCGTCGCGGCCGACGAGGGCTGGCAGGCTCAGTCCAGTGACCACCGCGACGCCGTCGCGGCCCTCGGTATCGAGCATGGCCTGATCGTCCTCACTCGCGCCGACCTCGCCGCCCCGGAGCGCATTGCCGAGGTCGAACAGGATGTGCGCCGCGAACTGTCCGGCACCGCACTCGCCGACGCCCCCGCCCTCGCCGTGTCCGCCAAGGACGGCACCGGCCTGGAGGAGCTGCGCACAGCGCTCGATACCGTTTTCGCCGCGGCAGGCGCCCCTGACCCCGGAGCCCCGGTGCGACTGTGGGTGGACCGCGCCTTCAGCATCGCCGGAGCCGGCACCGTCGTCACCGGGACCCTCGCCGCCGGGGCCATCCGGACCGGTGACCAGCTGCACCTGCTCGGCGCCGCGCACACCGGCACCGTCACCGTCCGCGGACTGCAGACCCACGAGGACACCGTCGACCGCCTCGGACCGGTCTCCCGGGCCGCGGTGAACCTCCGCGGCATCGGCACCGACCAGGTGGGTCGCGGCGACGTGCTGCTCACCCCGGACGCGTGGCACCTGACCGACGTGATCGACGTGCGGCGCCGCACCGGATCCCCGCTCGATGAGGCGCCGCGCGAACCCGCCGTGCATGTGGGCACGGCCTCGATCGGGGCACGCCTGCGGCCGTTCGGTCCGGACCACGCGCGGCTCACCCTCACCCGGCCGATGCCGCTGCGCCTCGGCGACCGGATTGTGCTGCGCGGCAGCGGACAGCACGCGGTCTTCGCCGGCGTGCAGATCCTGGACGTCGATGTGCCCGCGCTCGACCGCCGCGGCGATGGGCGACGCCGCGAACAGGCCCTTGCCGCCCTGCCGGAGGAGGGTGACATCAGCTCCGAGGTGCGGCGTCGCCGCGCTGCGGAGGAGTCGCAGCTGCGACGCCAGGGCCACCAGGTCCCTCACCCGCTGCCGACCGGCATCGAACGAATCGGCGCGCACCTCGTCGATACCCCCGCGATGGGGGAGTGGGGCCGGCAGCTGCGCGCGGCAGTGGACCGCGTGCATCGGCACGACCCGCTCGCCCCGGGGCTCCCGCGCCGGGCCGCCGCGGGGATGCTCGATCTCCCCGACGCCGCGCTGTTGGACGCTGTTGTGGAGCGGGCGGGCCTGGCTACGGTCGACGGCTGCGTCGCGGACCCGGAGGCCACCGCCGGTCTGGGGGCGGCCGAGGCGGGCATCGCTACGCTGGAGGCCCGCCTCACCGCCGCGCCGTTCCGCGCCCCTGAGGCTGAGGATCTCGCAGCCCTTGATCTCGGTGCGAAGCAGCTCGCCGCCGCCGAGCGTCAGGGCCGCATCCTCCGTCTCCCCGTTGGCGTAGTGCTGCTGCCGACGGCGCCCGCGCTCGCCATGCGCGAGCTCGCCCCCCTCACCCAACCGTTCACCACCAGTGAGGCCCGGCAGGCACTCGACACCACGCGTCGCGTCGCGATTCCCCTGCTGGAGCACCTCGACGGGCGTGGGTGGACCCGCCGCGTGGACGGTACGCGCCGCGAGGTCGTCCGATAGGGCGCGCGGGGCGGCCTGCGGCAGGGGTCGGGGCCGCACATATTCTGGTGACCGTCGCTCGCTTCCCTGACAGGATCGGGAGATGGCCTACGACCACCCGCGCCTCGTCGCGCTCTACGACGAGGACAACCCCGACGGCCCCGACCACGACTGGTTCCGTGCTCTAGCAGACGAGAAGGTCGCGCGCACGATCCTCGATCTGGGCTGCGGCACCGGACTGCTGACGGTGACCCTCGCGGGGTCGGGCCGCACCGTCCTCGGCATCGATCCCTCCGCAGCGATGCTCGAGGTCGCACGCTCCCGTCCGGGCGGCGAGCAGGTGCAGTGGATCCACGGCACGAGCGGTGACATCCCGCGTGGTGTCACTGCTGACCTCGCGGTGATGTCGGCGAATGTCGTGCAGCACCTGCTGGGGGAGGACCTCGGACGGACTCTCTCGCATCTCGCCTCTCCCTTAAGTCCAGGTGCGGTGCTCGCCTTCGAGTCCCGGAACCCGGTCGCCCGCGCCTGGGAGGACTGGGCGCATGAGGGCGAGACCGAGCGGGACACCGCTCAGGGTCGCCTCCGGGAGAGCGCCGAGGTGGGCCCGCCCGACGGGAATGGCGTGGTGCGCTGCGTCTTCACGAACCGCTTCGAGGACGGCGAGGTGGTCACGGAGGAGCTCATCCTCGCCTTCCGCACCCGCGAACAGATCGAGGACGCCCTGCGCACCGCTGGATTCGACCGCATTCAGGTGTGGCGCGACTGGCAGCGCACACCGTTCACCGGGGACGGACCGCTCATGGTGTTCGAGGCGCGACGAGCCTGAGAACGCCGGATCTCTCAGCGAGGCGGACGTCATCGCTCTTGCTCGCACCCGGCCCTGGGCGACGAGCACCGACTGGGGCGCCGCAGCCCTGGAGAGCTTCCCGGCGCGGCTGCGCACCGCCGTGCGGAGGTGGGACCTCGCCATGGAGCGGGCGCACCTCGACGGCGCGGGATTCCCCGTTCTGGACGTCCGGGACAGCTCACATCGTCCGATGGTTCTGAAGCTGGGTGGGGTTGGCAGCGATACCGCCCATCAGGCCAGAATATTCACCGCCGCGGACGGCCACGGGTATGTGCGCCTGCTAGACGATATGGCCGACGTCGAGGCGCTCCTCCTGGAGCGCCTGGGGGCACCCCTGCACACGACAACTCCGGACCCCCACCGGCAGGTCGTCGTCATCGCCGGGCTCCTGGAAAAGGTCTGGCAGCTGCCACTGAGTCTCGGGCTCCCCACCACGCCGGAGGAGAAGGCGCGGGGTCTGCTCGAGATCCTTGGGGACGCCTCGGGGCGTGGGGTCTCCTCCGAGCCGATGGAGCGGGCCATCGCCACTGCGCTGGACCTCGCCACCCAGCTCGCCGCGGATCCGGGCCACCGGCAGGTCGTCGTCCACGGCGATCCACACCCGGGCAACGTGCTCGCGGGGGGACCGGATCACGCGTTCATCGACCCCGACGGGTTCCGGTGCGAGCCGGAATACGACGGTGGGGTCTGCCTCCGCGATCATCAGCAGCACCTCGAGGAGCTGCTGCGCGTCGAGGGACGCGCCGCAGCGCACCGCTTCCTGGCCGACCTCGCCGAACGCCTCGCCCACCTCCTGGACCTGGATGCGGAGCGGATCCTCGCCTGGGCGTTCGTGGAGCGGGTGACCACCGGGGTCCACCTCCAGCGGTTGGGATATGTCGAGAGCGGTGCCTCCTGGCTGACGACGGCGGGACGCCTCGTCTCCTGACAGCCCGAGATCACGTCTCCGGCGGGATCGCCCTGGGTCGGGACGACAGCACGGTGACTCAGCGTCGCGATCCCGCCGGAAAACCCCTCGTCGTCCTCTGCCGGGTCGCCATTCCGTCGCTCTCGCCGACTCAGAACGACGGGATTGCGACGCGGGGCGGTTCGAACTAGTGGATAGCGACAGGATCGCGACGCGG
>JAUNUA010000185.1 GCA_030538435.1 Brachybacterium sp. | reverse complement strand
GCCCTCCGCTGAGGAGAGAACGCCGACATCGCGCTCCGCTGACATCGTCCCCGGCGGTGCCCTACAGTGGAAGCGCGCCGGGTCGCGGTTGCCCCGGGCTCCACACACTGCCGCTTCGAGCGGCCTTCGCGCCGACAGGCGCATCCCGGCCCGGCGCGTCCACTTCATCGGCACCATGCGGTCCGCACCGGTGCCGGCTGCCCGAACCGATCGGAGAAGGGGACCGTGCGACTGTTCGCCTCCCGCCACGAACGTCCCCTGTTCACCCTCTTCGCTGACGCCGCCCAGCTGCTGTCCCACGGCGCGGAGATTCTGTCGCGCACTCTCGGGGAGGGGCGCCGCGAACGTCCTCGCATCGCCGCCAAGCTGCACGAGGATGCCGTGGAGGTCGCCGACCTCACCCGCCGGATCGCCAATCGCCTCGCCGATTCGCTCATCACCCCGTTCGAGGCGGACGTGCTGCACGCCCTGGCCCTGGCCATGTCCGACGCGGTCGACGCGATGGAGCGGTGCGCGAACCTGGTCGTGCGGTACCGCCTGCGGTCCATTCCCACCAGCATCCTCGAGGCCGCTCAGGTCATCGAGCGCGCGGCCACGGTGACCGCCGAGGCCACCTGGCAGCTGGGAAGCGTCGCCAAGCTCAGCGAGTTCTACGTCGAGATGCGCCGGCTGGAGAATCACGCCGACCAGCTGGTGCGCCAGGCCCTGACGGACCTGTACGACTCCTCCGTCTCCACCGCGGACATGCTGCGGATGCGCGATGTCATCCAGGAGATGGAGCGCGCGGCCCGAGCCTTCGAGACCATCGCCCGGACCACGGATCTGCTGCGTGTGAAGGACTCCTGAGGTGGTGGACCCCCTCCTCGTCTCCGCCGTGCTGGTGGCGGTGGTGTTCGCCTACGTCAACGGCATGCAGGACGCGTCCAACGCGGTCTCCACCACCATCGCGACCCGTTCGTTGACGGCAACTTCGGCGCTGCGTGCGGCGGCGATGCTGAACGTCCTCGGCGGGATCATCGGGGTGGTGCTGCCGGCGCTGACCGTGGCCGCGGCGCTCGCGTTGCTCGCAGCTCCAGACCCGAACGTCCTGGGACCGGACGCGAGTCGGCAGATCGCGGTGGTCGTGATGGTCGCAGGTATCGCGGTGATCCTGTGGAACCTGGTGACCTGGGCACTCGGCATTCCCAGCTCCAGTTGGCACGCCTTGTTCGGAGCGATGGCCGGTGCCGCGTTCGTCTCCGATCTCGCCGTCGCCTGGGGGCGAGGTCTGTCACTGGTTCTGCTGCCGATGCTGCTGCTGCCCATCGTCGGCGGTGCCCTTGCCTTCAGCCTGGTGCACCTGTTCAGCGTCCTCACCGTCGCCGAACGGCTCCGGATGGGACACCTGCGGGCGCTGCAGGTGATCGCCGCGAGCATCATCGCCACCGGGCACGGCGTCAACAACGTGCGAATGCCCGCCGCGATCGTGCTGGTCGCCGCCGGTGCCGTCGGCGTCCACAGCACCGGCGGCACCGTCGGCATCCTCCCCGGGGCACTGGCTGCGGTGATCCTCGCCCTCGGGCTCGGCACCCTGGCCGGGGGTCGGAGGATCATCCGCACCCTGGCTCGGCGCATCACCGACCTGTCCACCCCGCAGGGCCTCGCCGCGCAAGCATCCGCGGCGATCGTGCTGGCTGTGGCATCCGTGGCCGGGTTGCCGACCTCCAGCACCCATACCGTCACCAGCGGTATCGCCGGCTCCGCTCTTGCCGTCGGTGCGCGCACGGTCCGCTGGCCGGTCATCGGGCGGATCGTGTTGGCCTGGGCGGCGACCCCGATCGCGGCCGCGCTGCTGGCGATGCTCCTGCAGGCCGGGATCGGCCGCGCGCTCTGACCTCTGCCCGCGGCGTTACTCTGACTGCCGTCCGCCCCTTGCGACCAGGAGACCCGATGTCCGACCCCTCCGGTGACCCCGGTGCTCGCCCCCGCCCGACATTCGGCAGGCCGGGCCCGACGAACGCTCCCTCGGGATCCTCCGCGCACCCCCAGCCGACCGCGCACCAACAGCCACCGCACCAGCAGTCGCAGGCGTACCGGCAGACGACGGCGCCCAGCGGCGGGCCGTTCGGGGGTCCCCCGGCCGCCGCACCCGAAACACGTCCGCGCCGCCGGGGCATCATCCCGCTGGCCATCGGGGTGGTGCTGCTGCTGGTGTCGCTGGTGCTGGGCATCGGCGGCATCATCTGGGGAATTGCGAGCGGTGTGGGCGCACTGACCGGCGACCCGACACCGGTCGCCGCGGAGGGCACCACCATCCAGGCGGAGTCCTGGCAGATGTACATGGTCTACGTGCCGGCCGCGGACGCCGACACCGCGACCTGCAGCACCGAGGGTGGCGCGGGACTCGTCGAGCAACCCGGCCGGGACGACGCCACGATCAGCCAGGACGGACAGACGTACCACCAGGTGGTGAACCTCGCCGCCTCCCAAAACACCGAGTTCACCCTGACCTGCGAGGGGACGAGCGAGGCGATCGTCGTCGGGCCGATCAGCATGTGGCGGATGCTGGGACCCCTCGTCGGCGGCCCGATCATCGGGGGCCTGCTGGGACTCGTCGGGCTGATCCTCCTGATCGTGGGGATCGTGAAGCTGGTCCGCTCCCGCCGCGGGGCCTGAGGGACCGGCGCGATCAAGCGCGCGGGCTGGCCGTCTCACCCATCTGCAGCACCTCCCCCGGGGCGGGTGCGCGGCCTACAGTGTCGGTATCAGCCATCCCGATACCGCGGAGGTAGAGCGGACCATGCACCCACGCGCAGGACAGCGAGCGCTCCCCGAGGACCTGATCGACGTCGACGCGCTCCTCGATGCCTATTACGACCAGCATCCCGACCCCTCCGATCCCGACCAGGCGGTGTCCTTCGGCACCTCCGGACACCGCGGGTCCTCCCTCGACACGGCGTTCAACGAGGACCACATCGCCGCGACCACACAGGCAATCGTGGAGTACCGGGCCGGTCAGGGCATCAGTGGCCCGCTGTTCATCGGGCGGGACACCCACGCGCTGTCGCGGCCGGCGTTCGACACCGCCCTGGAGGTGCTGGTCGGCAATGACGTCGAAGTGTTGATCGACGCGATGGACACCTACACCCCCACGCCGGCGGTGTCCCACGCGATCCTCGTGCACAACCGCGGACGCGGCGCCGATGACCCCTCGCGGGCCGACGGCATCGTCGTCACCCCCAGCCACAACCCGCCGCGCGACGGTGGTTTCAAGTACAACCCGCCGCATGGCGGACCAGCGGACTCCGATGCCACGGGCTGGATCGCGGATCGGGCGAACGCCCTGCTGCGCGACGGACTCACCGGGGTGCGCCGCGTGCAGCGGGCGACAGCGCTGGAGCGCGCCGGGCGCTACGAGTACCTGCACTCCTACGTCAGTGACCTCCCGAACGTGGTGGACATTGACGCGATCCGCCGAGCCGGGGTGCACATCGGCGCGGATCCGCTGGGCGGCGCCGCCGTCGACTACTGGGCGCTGATCTCCGAGATGCACGACCTGAACCTGACAGTGGTGAACCCGGAGGTGGATCCGCGCTGGTCGTTCATGACGCTGGACCGCGACGGCAAGATCCGCATGGACTGTTCGAGCCCGTGGGCGATGGCGTCGCTGTTGGAGGTGAAGTCCGACTACGACATCGCCACCGGCAATGACGCGGACTCCGACCGCCACGGGATCGTCACCCCCGACGGGGGCCTGATGAATCCGAACCACTACCTGGCGGTCGCGATCCAATACCTGTTCACCCACCGCGAGCAGTGGCCCGCCAGCGCGCAGGTCGGGAAGACCGTCGTGTCCTCCAGTCTCATCGATCGGGTGACAGCGTCGATGGGCCGAGGCCTGTACGAGGTGCCGGTGGGCTTCAAGTACTTCGTGCCCGGCCTGCTGGACTCTTCCGTCGGCTTCGGTGGAGAGGAGAGCGCGGGCGCGTCGTTCCTGCGGTTCGACGGCTCGGTGTGGACGACCGACAAGGACGGCATCATCATGGCGCTGCTCGCCTCGGAGATCCTCGCAGTGACGGGCCGCTCGCCCAGCCAACTGCACGCGGAACTGGTGGAGCGGTACGGCAGCAGTGCCTACGACCGCATCGACGCGCCCGCCGGCCGCGAGCAGAAGGCGCGCCTGAAGAGCCTCTCCGCCGACGAGGTTCCCGCGACGGAGCTCGCCGGGGAGACGATCGTGCAGAAGATGACCGAGGCGCCGAACGGTGAGGCGATCGGCGGGCTGAAGGTGGCGACGGAGTCCGCGTGGTTCGCGGCGCGCCCCTCCGGCACCGAGGACGTCTACAAGATCTACGCCGAGTCCTTCCGTGGCGAGGACCACCTGCGCGAGGTGCAGGACGAGGCGAAGAAGGTCGTGGACTCCGCGCTCGAGGACTGAAAAACCCCCGTTCACAGGGCGATTCCGGGCCGGCGTGCCCGGGGTCGCCCTGTGGCGTATGCACACCGGAGGTGGTCTTGTCCACAGCGATATTGCGCCGACCGGTGTATCGTCGGACGCTAGGTTCTGGTCAAGAAAGGGCAAGGGCACAGCCAAGTCTTTGCTTACCACGCACGTCACGACCGCAGATGGGCCATGAATCCGGCCCTCCGTCGAGGTGGGAGGAGGTCACGTGCGATACCGCAATCCTCGCGTCCGCCGCTCCGGCGCCGTCGCGTTGGGCACCCTCGCACTGTGCGCCGCACCCCTGGTCGGCGTCGCGCCCGCGAGCGCGGAGGAGTCGCAGGACTACGCGACGACCTCGCAGTCACCTAGCCCGTCGGAGCCCAGCCCATCAACCGGGATGTCGCCGGCTGCCGATCCGACCCCCACCACGACCGAGGGCGAGTCCGAGGATCCTTCCCCCACCGCGACGGAGAGCGAGTCCGCGACACCGGAGAGCTCCGAGACGTCAAGGTCTGGGACGCCCCCGCCCACGAGGGACGAGCCGGCGCCCACGGCAGATGCTCCTGCCCCGACCAGCGAATCGCCGGCGGCTCCGACAACCACCGACGCCCCGGAG
>JAUNUA010000184.1 GCA_030538435.1 Brachybacterium sp. | reverse complement strand
CACCGGCCTCGTCATCACCGTCGCGTTCACCGGTGTGGGCGCGGTGCTGGTGCGGCGCCTGGAGAGCCCCACCCTCGCCGACGTGCCCGAGGAGAATGCCGACCTCGGGGAGACCGAGGACCGTGATGCGAGCCGCGAGCAGCGCGCCCGCGCCCGCCGCGAGGACGAGGAGGAGGACGCATGAGCATCGCGCAGCTCGCCCTCGGTGGACTCGTCCTGCTGCCCCTGTTCGGCGCCGCCATCACCCCGCTGCTCCAGCGCCTCCAGCGCCGCTCCTTCGGCCTGATGATCGCCCTGCTCGTCGTCATCGCGACGATCCCCCCGACCCTCGAGGTCGCCGGCGGCGACGTCGTGGAACTGGCGCTCGGCGGGTATGAGGCACCGCTGGGGATCATGCTGCGCGCCGACGGGCTCTCCATCGTGTTCTTGCTGCTCACCGCGGTGGTCGGAGCGCTCGTCTCGCTGTACGCGACGGCGCTGCCGTCCGGCACCGGCACGCACCTGATCACCGGGCACGACGGGGCGCTGCGCTGGCGGGTCGGGAACCCCGGCTTCTGGCCGCTCTGGCTGGGCTGCTGGTCCGGCCTGAACGCCGTGTTCGTCGCCGGGGATCTCTTCAACACCTACGTGGGCTTGGAGGTGGTGGGGCTGACGGGTGTCGGCCTCGTCGCCCTCGGTGGCCGCGACGCCTGGGCGGCGGCGCTGCGCTACCTGTTCGTCGCGATGCTCGGCTCGCTGCTGTTCCTCGTGGCGATCGGGCTCACCGTCTCGGTGACCGGGACCCTGGACATCCAGCAGTCCGCGGAGATGTTCGCCGCCGACCCCGGCACCCACGCCACGCTGCTGGTGGTGCTGGTCCTCTCCGCCATCGGGCTGGCGCTGAAACTGGCGCTGGTGCCGATGCACCGGTGGCTGATTCCCGCGCACTCCGGCGCCCCCGCCACCGTTTCGCCGCTGCTGTCGGCGCTGGTCATCAAGGCCTCGCTGTTCGTGCTGCTGCGGGTCTGGATCTGGATGGCAGGGCCCGCCCTGTCCCCCGTTCTCGCCGGGGACGTCAGTGCCACCGCGCCCGTCGGCCGGTCCCTCGCGGTTCTCGCCTGGACCTTCGCGATCCTCGGGACCACCGCCATCATCGCCGGATCGGTGATGGCGATCCGCCAGACCCGCCTGAAGCCCCTGATCGCCTACTCCACGGTCGCGCAGGTCGGCTACTGGTTCCTGCTGCTGCCGATCCTGATGGACCCCGATTCCGCGAGCCTCACCGGGCTGGGGGTCGCCGAGGCGGCCCCGGACGCCGTGATCGGCGCGGCCGTCGGCGGGACCGTGGCGCTGGCGCTCGGTCACGGCCTCGCCAAGGCCGGGCTGTTCCTGGCCGCCGGGTACCTCAAGGAGCTGTACGGCACCGATGAGCTGGAGGCCCTGCGGGGCGCCGGACCGATCCACCCGATGCTGGTGCTCGGGATGGGCTGCTCCGCCGTGGGACTCGCGGGGATCCCCATCTCCCTCGGTTTCACCGGGAAGTGGGATCTCGCGACCGCTGCGGTCGGCTCCGCGAACTACTGGATCCTCCCGGTGGTGGCGATCGGCACGCTGCTGTCGGTCGCCTACCTGCTGAAGGCCATCTCCCCTCTGCTGGTCGCCGCTGAGGACGATGACTCCGGCGTCGCGTCCCCCGAGCAGGCGATGCCGTCGGCGCCGGTGCTGCCGCAGGTGCCGCCGTTCGTGCTGGGTGTGCTGACGATCCTCACCGGCTTCCTCGGCGCCGCTCTCGGCGCGGTGTTGGAGGTGGGCGCCCCGTGGTGACGTCCTGGATTCCCGACGCGGCACTCTCCTGGGTGCCCGCGATCATGCTGCTGATCTCGCTCGGCACCGCTGTCGCGATCTTCCCGATGCGCGAGCAGCAGGAGCGACTGCGCGCCGTCGTCAACTTGATCGGCGCCGTCGCGAAGCTGCTGCTGGTGATCAGCCTGGTGCCTCTGGTGGTGCGGGCCGATGTGCAGCCGGAGTTCGCCATGCCGTTCCTGCCGGGCGTGGACCTGGTGCTGCGCGTGGACTCCATGGCGATCTTCTTCGCGGGCCTATCGGCACTGCTGTGGCTGCTGACGACGATCTACGCGATCGGGTACATGCGCAGCCGCACCCACCGCTCCCGCTTCTTCGGGTTCTTCAGCCTGTGCGTGACCGCCACCGTCGGCATCTCCTTCTCCGGCAACCTCATCACCTTCCTCGTCTTCTACGAGCTGCTGACCCTGGTGACCTACCCGCTGGTCGCCCACTACGGGAATCCCGCCTCGCTCCGCGCCGCCCGCGTCTACCTGCGCTACGCCCTCACCGGGGGCCTCGCGGTGCTGATCGGCGTGGTGTGGCTGACCATCTACGCCGGCCAGGTGGACTTCGCGCCCGGCGGAGCGGACGGTGTCACCTCCCTCGCCGCGCAGTCCCCCGTCATCGCCATCATCATCTTCGCGCTGCTGGTCGGCGGGATGGGCGTGAAGGCCGCGATCGTGCCGCTGCACGGCTGGCTGCCGAAGGCGATGGTCGCCCCTGCCCCCGTCTCCGCGCTGCTGCACGCGGTCGCCGTGGTGAAAGCCGGCGTCTTCGGCATCATCCGCGTCATCGACGACGTGTACGGCATCGAGGTTGCCCGCGAGCTCGGTGTCCTCACCCCGCTGCTGGTGCTCGCCGCGATCACCATCGTCTTCGGCTCGGTGAAGGCGCTGAGCCAGAAGGACCTGAAGGCCCGCCTCGCGTATTCGACCGTCTCGCAGGTCTCCTACGTGACACTCGGGATCTCGCTCGCGACCGTCACCGGCACCACCGGCGGGATCGTGCACCTGGTCCACCAGGGCATCACCAAGATCACCCTGTTCTTCGCCGCCGGACTGTTCGCCGATGTCCTCGGCGCCAAGACCATCGACCAGCTCGAGGGAGCGGGCCGACGGATGCCATGGACGTCGCTCGCCTTCACCATCGGCGCGTTCGGGATGATCGGCCTGCCACCGACCGCCGGGTTCGTCTCGAAGTGGCAGCTGGGCCTCGGGGCTTTGGAGAGCCCCCACCCCTGGGTGGTGGGCGTGCTGCTGACGTCCTCCCTGCTGAACGCGATGTACTTCCTGCCGGTGGTGTACCGGATCTGGCTGCTGCCCGCACCGGACGTCGACCCGGATGATCTCGTCCACCCCGCCAGCGACCGGCTGCGGGAGCCCCGCCTGCTGATGCTGCCCGCGATGTTCACCGCCACCCTGGCTCTGGTCGCCGGGTTCGCCGCCTCCGCGGACTTCATGCCGCTGTACGTGGCCCGCCAGATCGCGACGGCGGTGTTCGACCGATGATGCTCCTGTCCGCCCTCGCCGCCCCCCTGCTGCCGGTGCTGCTGATCGCCGGCGCCGGGATCCTGCGCCCCGGGCCGCGGGACACGGCCCGGCGCCTCGTTGCCATCGCCTCCCCGCTCGCGATCGTGCCCGCGGTGCTGCTGGCCCTCCTGCAGCCCGGAGCGGAGCTGCACCTGCCGTGGGTCCTGATGGGCACGCACCTGGAGCTGGACAGCGTCGCACGACCTCTGCTGCTGATCGCGGCGCTGCTGTACGGGGCGGCGCTATCCAGCCTGTCCTGGGTGAAGCTGCGCGACACCGAGCGCTCCACCGGCGCCCTCACCTCGTTCCTGCTGATGAGTTTCGTCGGGAACATCGGCGCGTACCTCGCCGCGGACTCCGTCACCTTCTACCTGGCGTTCGCCCTGATGAGCTTCTCCGCGGTCGGGCTCGTCATGCACTACCGCACGCGCTCTGCGCTGCGCGCCACGATCATCTACCTGGTGATGTCGGTGCTGTCGGAGACCGCGATCCTCGGGGCGCTGCTGCTGATCGTCGCCGGCGGGGGCATGCTGATCGCCGACGCGCCCGCCGCTGCGGCCGACTCCCACCCGTACCTGATCGCCGCGCTGCTGCTGTTCGGCTTCGGGGTGAAGGCCGGCACGGTGCCGCTGCACGTGTGGTTACCGCTCGCGCACCCGGCCGCGCCTCCCGCCGCGTCCGCGGTCCTCTCCGGCGCGATGGTGAAGGCGGGCCTGGTGGGGTGGATCCGCTTCCTGCCCGACGGGGAGGTCGCCCCCGACCCGGTGCACACCATCGGCTGGGTGCTGCTGATCCTGGCCCTCATCGGGGCCATGCTCGCGGCGCTCGTCGGCGTGCTGCAGGACGACCCGAAGGTCGTCCTCGCCTACTCGACCATCTCGCAGATGGGGTTCATCGGCGCCGTCGTCGCCGTCGGTCTCCTCGAGCCCTCGCTCATGGCCGCCACCACTGCCGCCGCGATCGTGTACGCCTGCCACCACGGGCTCGCCAAGGGCGCCCTGTTCCTCGCGGTGCCGGTCGTCAAGCACTACGGCAATCGCGGGCCCGTCGGCGTGGTGGTGCTGCTCGGCGTGGCGATCGCCTCCCTCGCGATCGCCGGGGCGCCGCTGACCAGTGGCGCCCTGGGTAAGTACATCGCCAAGGACGTCGCCGAGTCGATCACCGTGCTGGGGCTCGCCCTGGATGACCTCCTGGCGCTGGTCGCGACCGGCTCGACCCTGCTGCTGGTGCGGTTCGGGCTGATCCTGTGGCGCCAGAAGCGCGAGCCACGATCGGCGCCCGATGGGGAGTTCGCCAGCTGGGTCGTGATCGTCCTCGCCTCGGTGCTGGTGCCGTGGCTGATCACCGACCAGTGGACCCCCGCTCCCATTCCCGAGTGGTCTGCGTACACGGTGTGGACGGCGACGTGGCCGATCCTGCTCGGTGTGGCGCTCGGTGGGGCGGTCCTGTTGCTCGCCACGCGCGGCCGCCTGCCCCGATGGACGCCGCGGGCCGACGCGTCGCTCATCCCCCCGGGGGACCTCGTCGTCGCGGAGGAAGCGCTCGTCCAGCGCCTGCAGGATCGCAGCAGCGGGCCGCTGCGTCTTGCGGAAGCAGGGGCGCTGCGCGCGCAGCGCAGCTGGTCCGGGTTCTGGTACGGCGCGGCCGCCCTCACCCGGCGCGCCGTGGGCGCCCTCGACGGGGCCCTGGCACGCTGGGAGTCCTCCGGGATCGTCATGATCATCC
>JAUNUA010000183.1 GCA_030538435.1 Brachybacterium sp. | reverse complement strand
CAGACTGCGACCTCCTCGCCGACGTCATAGAACTGGGCGACATCGGCGCGGTCCACCAGCTGGACACCACCCATCCCGGGGATCTCGAAGGTGCGCATGGCGTGGCCGGCCTGTTGCCCGTGGATGTTGACTGCGGCCGCCGCCGCGCCGACCACCTCGTAGGCCCGCTCCAGAGGCACCCCGCGGGAGGTGGTGATCGGGGGGCGATGCCAGGAGAAGGTGCGTGCGCGGTCGAAGAGGTGCCGGGAGAAGTCCCGGCCGTAGGCGTGGACGGGCAGGCCCGCCTCGGCGAGGCGGGTGAGGATCGCGTACCGCTCGGGGTAGCCGGCTCCGACGAACGCCACCTCGCCGCTGCGGCGGGCCGAGCGCGTGACCCGGTGCGGGTCGAAGGCGTTCGGGATGACAGTGGCGTTCACGCCGGCGGACCGCAGGGTGTCAGCTTCGGAGCGGGCGTAGCTGATGACAGGACCGATCTGGCGCAGGAACGGCAGATCGTAGTCGTGGCGGTGCAGGTCGTCGTACAGCCAGAGGATGCGGGGGGTCTGACCGAGGGCGTCCCAGAATCGGGCATCCAGCAGGTCGCCCTTGATGACGATGACGCCGTCGGGATGAAGCTCCTGGAACCGCTCTATGACGCGGTCCGTGGTGCGGGTCCTCTCCCTGCCTAGTGGGTCACCGGGCAGGTGGAGGCGGGCGGGAAGCTCCACAGTGGCCTTCAGGCGGGTCTTCTCGAGGACGGTGTCGTAGGCGTCGTACCGGATCACGTCAACGTGGTGGCCCCGACGCTGGAGGGCGTCGCGGATGCTGGCCCAGTAGGTGTGGAAGGACGGGGTGATCAGGAGCAGCCGTCGGGGGGTGGTCGCCATCAGGTCCTCAGTTCGCGGCCGGCACGGTGGATGAGCGTCAGTTCCTCGCGGGCCACAGCCAGCGGCGCGACGTCCCGTCCGGCGATCCTGCGGCCGAAGTTCCAGACCATGTTGGCACCGGTCGCCATTGTCATCGCGGCGCGCAGCATGCGCGGACGTCCATGCTGTCGCGCGTACCGCATGCGGGCTCCGACCAGCCAGCGGCGCCGGCGCGCCTCCGTACCGGAGGAGCCGCCGCCGGGGTGGACCGCGTGGACGTCCGCGTCCAGCAGTGAGGGGATGCCAGCACGGTGCAGGCGCAGCTGCAGGTCGACCTCCTCGGTGTACATGAAGTACCCCTCGTCGAAGCCGCCGGCGTCCAGCACCTCGGTGATCGGAAGCAGCAGCACGGCGCCGACGACCCAGTCCACGGGCACCATGCCCGTCGCACGGTCGGCGGTCAGGTCGTGGCCCACTGCTCGGTGCAGGGCGTCTCGGTGTCGCAGTGACGCGAGCGGGACCAGCCATTCGATGACCTGGTGGCCGATCGTCGGGAACATCCGGGCGGCGTAGGCACTGTTCCCCTGCTCATCGACGAGACGGCAGCCGACCACGGCGGGCTGCCACGGAGCGGCATCGGTCACCAGGCGCGCCGGCAGCTCCGCGGGGATCTCCAGATCGGAGTTCAGGACGAGCGCGTGCGAGCAGTCACGCGCCCGGAGCTCTGCGAGACCCGTGTTGACAGCCGCACCGAACCCCCCGTTGGCCTTCCGGCGCACCAGCTCCACACCCTCCGGTAGGTCCTCCGCGGTGACAGGGACCGGTGAGGCGTCATCCACGACCAAGATGATCTCGGGTGCGGCGGACGGGGAGGGCTCGCGGAGCGTGCGCAGCAGGGAATGTGCCGCGGTGATCGGCCCGTGGACCGGGACGATCACGCCGAGCCCCTCGATGCACGCTGGCGCGCCCCGGTGACCTGCGCTCATCAGGCCTGCTCCGGGTCGTCACCCGTCCTCGGGGCGGCGCGACGCCGTCCACCGGTGCTGGCTGTGGATCCCGCGGGGCGGGGGTGTCGCTGGTCGGGGCCCGGGCGACCGTCCTCGGGTTCGACACCCTCCGGGGCGTCGACATCCTCGACGTCCTCCATACCCGGGACGTCGGCCCCGTAGTGACCGCCGTCCCCGTAGGTGGCTCCGTAGCCGTAACGGGCACCGTACCCGTACTCCGCGTCGCCGTAGGCGATGCGGGTGAGGCGGCTGCTGGAGGCGCGGTTCATGACCACCCCGAGCACGGAGGCGCCGATGGTGTGGATCGACTCGATCGCTCGGCTGATGCCCTCGACGCGGGTGCGGCCCGGGATAGCCACGATCATCGCGCCGTCGGCGTGGCGGGCCAGGAGCTGGGCGTCCGTGACCGCCAAGACCGGCGGGGCGTCGATGATCACGAAGTACTCGTTGCTGAGCTCCCGCACCAGGTCGTGCATGCGGCGCGAACCCAGCAGCTCCGAGGGGTTCGGGGGGATCTGTCCGGCCGGCAGCACCCAGAGGCGCTTGACCTCGGATTCCTGGACGGCGTCGTCGGTGCCGACGGACCCGGCGAGCAGCTGGGTGAGTCCGATCGAGCCGTCCATGCCGAAGGCGCCCGCCACCACGGGGCGGCGCAGGTCCGCGTCGATCAGCAGAGTCTTCTGCCCGGCGCGGGCCATCACCCGGGCGAGGTTCGCGGCGACCGTCGACTTCCCCTCCCCCGGTGCGCTAGAGGTGACGACGATCGAGCGCGGCGGCTGGTCGATGCTGACGAACCGCAGGTTGGTGCGCAGCTTCCTCAGGGACTCGCGGGCCTGGAAGTTCTTCGGCGCGGGCAGGCGTCCGTCCTTCTGGCGGGCGAGGTCCTTCACGTCGGGCAGGACGCCAAGCGCGGGGACGTCGACCCGGGAGCGAATGTCATCGACGGTGCGGACGCGGGAGTCGTTGCGGTTCCGGAGCCACGCCAGCCCCAAGCCGAGGAGCAGCCCGACCGCGGCGCCCGCCGCGGCATACCGGGGACGGTCCGGGGCCACGGCCGCGCCGGGCACCAGAGCCGTCTGGTAGGGCACCAGCTGGATCCCCGCGGCGGCACCCTCCACGCCACCGGTCTCCAAACGCTCCGCCTCATCGGCGGTCGCCTCGACGGCAGCGTTCGCGATGTTGCTGGCCTCCTCCGGTGAACCGGCGGAGGCGGTGACGGTGATGATGGGGGCGTTGGGGTCCAGCGTCGCCTGCACCGACCCGGCGAGGGCATCCGGTCCGGCGTCAGAGTCGATCCGCTCCGCGATGCCTTCCCCGACGGCGCGGGTGCCGAACAGCGGCAGGTAGCTCTGCGCTTTGTCGTGCTGCAGCTGCATGTTGCCGCTGATCTGGGCGATGGGGTTGCCCTCGGGATCCAGTTCGCCGGTCGCGGAGACGAAGCCGAGGGCGGTCGCCTGGTACACGCGCGGCTCGGTGAAGGAGAACCCGTACCCGGCGGCGGCGCCGAGTATGAACGTCACGATCAGCAGGACGGCATTGCGCAGCAGCAGCCGGAAGAATTCTTCGATCGTCACCTGTCACCCGTTCGCCTGGAGGACCACCCCGTCCCGGCCAGCCTAGAGGCCGCCGCGAGCCCGCGCACGTGAGGCTCGCAGCGGCAAGAGAATGTCTCCTTGCAGACGCACCGCCGGATAGTGTTCGATCCCGAAGTCACCGTAGCGCGAGCCGTGATTGCGCAGACGCCATGACAGAAAGTAGGCACGAACATTGGGGAAGCCTCGGACCGTCGTGGTCATCAGTCCGTCGCTGCCGCTGGTCTCGCCAATTCACGCCGGAGGTGCACTGCTATCTACCGTCGTCCGCTCGTACCTCGGACGGGGCGACGTCGTCACGACAGTTGTGCCCTCCACTCCTTCAGCGCTGAGCGATCTGCAACTGCGTGACCCCTTATCGCGGGTGTACAGCGCAGGAAGACCCCGCGACCACCGCGGACTCCGCCGTCTCCTCCTGACCGCCGCCCACCGGTTAGAGCCCCGCCTGCGCCGATACGACGATCACTTGCCATGGCCTCCCCTCGCGCTGGACCTCATTGTCAACCCCGAACTCCGCGCTCTGCTCCGCACGGCGGATGTCGTGGACCTCCAATGGGAGCAATATGCCCGCCTCGCGCCACTTGTGCACCGGCTAGCTCCCAGAGCTCGCATCGTCGCCACCTTCCACGACGTTCTCGATCAGGTATACGAGAGAACTCTCGAACGCACAGAAAGCCCGAAAGCCCGGTGGAAGCTTCGTTTTCAGCGGCTCCGCTACCGCCATGAGACCCGATGCTTTACCCGCGGGTTGCACGCTGCTTTCGTCTTATCCACGAAAGACGCCACCCTACTCAGAGCCGTCGTTCCTGCGCTCACACCGGTGGTAGTTGACCCCCCGCTGGTCACACTTGACACAGCACTGCTCGATGCGCGGCACCATTCTCCGATTGTGGCTTTCATTGGATCGTACAACCGCCCTGAGAACCTCGCAGCAGTCGAACGACTTGTCGGCGACCTTTGGCCAAGAATTCGAACGGCCGTACCTCATGCCCGCCTGTCGATCATTGGCGGTGGACTATCGGAGAATCAGGCCGCGACCTGGCGACGTACTCCCGGCGTCCAGGTCACGGGTTTCCTTGATGATCTCGAGGCGGCCTACCGCGAGATACGCGTCATCGCGGCGCCTATAGATCGCGGGGCAGGGGTGAAATTCAAAATCCTTGATGCCGTGATCCGGGGGATCCCGACAGTGACCACGACGGTGGGTGCGGAGGGTATCGACTGGAAGCTGCTCACACACGTCTCCGACCACGACGACGATCTCATTGAGGCCGTCTGCGATGCCCTTCTCCACGATGGACCTAGCATCGACGCGCGCAGAAATGCAATCATGTCCCGCAACATCTACAGCGAAGCCGCGTTTTTCGAGACCTACCAGGATGCGATCAATAGCTCTCAGGGGCATCGTCGGAAGAGAGTCAGCAATCGGATGTCCCGTAGGCTAATCTCATGAGAATCGCTGTTGTCGCCGTCGGCGATCCGAACGACCCCATCGTTTGGTCGGGGACACCCCATGGCCTGCTCAACGGCTTACGAGAGGCTGGACACCACGTCGTTCCGATCAATGCTCTCCCCTCACATCGCTCCGCCCGCCTCGCCCGTCTCCGTATCGCCGCCATCCGTACCCTGCGACACCGCGCTCG
>JAUNUA010000182.1:3719-5088 GCA_030538435.1 Brachybacterium sp. | reverse complement strand
GAGCGCTACACCCCGTACGTCATCGAGCCGTCCTTCGGGCTGACCCGCTCGATGATGGCGTTCCTGGTCGATGCCTATACGGAGGACGAGGCCCCGAACACCAAGGGCGGCGTGGACACCCGGACCGTGCTGAAGCTCGACCCGCGCCTGGCGCCGGTGAAGGTCGCCGTGCTGCCGCTGTCGAAGTCCGAGGACCTGGTGCCGCGCTCGCAGGCCCTCGCGAAGGAGCTGCGGGGTCTGTGGAATGTGGAGGTGGACGTCTCCCAGGCGATCGGACGGCGCTACCGCCGCCAGGACGAGATCGGCACCCCGTTCTGCGTCACCGTCGATTTCGACACCGCCGAGGACCAGGCCGTCACCATTCGCGACCGCGACACCATGGGCCAGGAGCGCGTGGCGCTGGACCAGGTGCGCAGCTACCTCGCCGGGCGTCTCGTCGGCGCCTGAGCGCGGGCGGCGGCTGCCGGTCCGCAAGTTACGGGCACGCCGCTGCCGAGCCCGCCGGTGAGGGTCGCGCCGAATCCGGCATCGGACTTGTCCCAGCCCGCTGCCGACGATCCCGCCGCTGACAGTCCTGCTGCTGGCGGTCCGGCTGCGGTCGTTCCCGCCGCCGACGATCCCGCTGCTGACCGCATTGACCGATCGCGGTTCCATTCTCCGAGGAATGGAACCGCGATCGGTCACGGGCGCTCATCGGGGCGCGGGAAAACTCGGCGGGGCGTCACGGGGAGCGGCGCCGACATCTGCACGCGCCGGCCGTACCGTTCCAGGCGAGACTGCCGCTCACTGTCGATGAGCCGACGGTGGAAGTCCGTCCGGGGCGCAGAGACCTCGAAACCGCAGGTCGCATAGAACGGCGCGTGGAACGGGACGTCCGCGTAGGTGCGCAGCGTGATCTCGTGATGGCCGCGGTCGGATGCTTCCTGCAGCGCCGCCATCACCAGGGCTCTGCCGTGCCCCTGCCGGCTGTGCTCGGGCAGGACGGACAGCTGCTCCAGGTGGGCGAGACCCTCGGTCTCCAGCACGTGGACGAAGCCGATGACGGGGCCGCCCCTCCGCCCGCGGGCGACGAGGATGAACCCCGGCTCCGCCGCGCGCGTCGCGCCGCTCGGTGCCTTGTGCCAGGACGCTCGCTCCACCTCGGGCACGTACACGTCCACGAACAGGTGATCGGAGGCGTCTTCGAGGGCGGCGAGCCCCTCGAGGTCTTCCGACGCAGTAGGGGCGATCAGCGTGGTCACTGGCCCATTATCGTCTCCAGCCCCCGCGAGGGGTCAGAAGCTGTGGCTAATCTGGCGGAATGGGCGCCACGAGTGACCACTCGCGGGGATCACGGGTGTCGAGGCCCCGCGAGAGGTCAGAAGGTGCG
>JAUNUA010000182.1:2150-3709 GCA_030538435.1 Brachybacterium sp. | reverse complement strand
CGGGCCCATCATTGTGTCGAGCCCCCCGAGAGGGGGCAGAAGGTGTGGCTATTCCGGCTGTATGAGCGCGACGAGTGACCATTCGCGGTTCTATCGCCCGAGTAATGGAACCGCGAATGGTCACAGGCGCTCATCGGGGCGCAAGGATCCGGTGGTCGGTCATTGGGTCGCGGCGAAACGGCGGCCTGAGCGCACCGCGGCGTTCAGCGGCGCGGGAAACCGGGGGTCGGGCCCTGCCGTGCCTCTTCTCAGCGGCGCGGCACCTCGGGGATCACGTGCTCGGCGAACAGCCGCACGATCCGGCCGATCTTCCCGGGATCCTCATCGATCGGCAGGGTGAGGACCAGCTCATCGGCGTCGGCCAAGGCAACATCCTCGGCCAGATGCTCGAGGATCACCTCCGGGTCGTCGACGATCACACGGCCGAACACGGCGTCCCGGCCGCCGACTTCGATCCCGCGATGCTCCTCCGTGGTGCGGCCACCCCGGGCGCGGTCCCGCTCAATGATGTCGGAGTAGTACTCCAGCTCGTTCTCCTCGGTCACCGGGATCATCTGACGCCCCACCGAGACGTGCCCGTCCCCGTGACCGGCCTTCCGGCTCGCCTCGCGGTAGGTGTCGATCACCTCGCGCTGCAACTCCTCGAACGACCGCCCCGACCCGTCATCCGGTTGAAGGGTCCCCACCTGCAGACCCAGGCCGTGGCTGCCGGCGAGTTCGGCGCTGGACGTCGTCGCCGCGCCGTAGGCCATCCGCGAATGCAGCGTCTCCACCTGCGGCTGGACGCGCATCGCGGTCCCCGCCTTCAGCGTCTCCGTGTGCTCGTCAGCGAGGGAGACGATCTCACCGTCGAGGAAGGACAGCAGGTCCGACAGCACGCGATCGATGTGCTCGCGGGTATTGCCGGGGACCTCCCCGAAGGCCCGGATGTTCACGGCGTCGTGCGCGGAGTACCCGGAGGAGACGCCCGCCCGCAGGCGTCCCCCGATCAGCAGATCCGTGGTCGCAAGATCCTCCGCCAGACGCCCCGCATTCTCGAACCGCAACGGGATCACCTGCACGCCCAGGTCGATGCGGGGGACACGCTGGCCGACGGCGGCCAGGAACGGCAGCGGCGAGGCGAGCGAGGCCTGCAGGTGACGGGTGTGGACGTACCCGGCGTCGTACCCCTGATCCTCGGCGAGCGCGAACAGGTCGATCCCGGTCTCCAGCCCCCGGGAGCGCACGCCCCCCTGGTCAGCAGTGATGCCGGAGTGCTCGACGTGGGCGAGAAAGCCGACGCTCAGTCGCTCGCTCGCGCCGCGTCCGGATGGGGCGGTGGTGGTCTCGGGCATGATGCTCCTCGAAGGTCCGATGCACAGGATCGTGATGCACTGATTGTCGCACCCGTCACTCCGGCCCGCGAGAGATGAGGTCCCCGAGCGGGAACCGCCGCCGATCCACATCACCTCCCGCGGCCTCCCGCCGCCCCGTTCCCGATGGGAGAATCGACGGACGATGACCTCCCTCGATCCCCGCGCCACCCCGGACAATCCCGGTGTCCCCGCCACTCCCGGCCC
>JAUNUA010000182.1:0-2050 GCA_030538435.1 Brachybacterium sp. | reverse complement strand
ACGCCGCCCGATCCGGCTCGGCGCACCCTCACCATCGGCCCCCACACGGTCGACACCCCGGTGGTGCTTGCACCGATGGCCGGCATCACCAACATGGCCTTCCGCCTGCTGTGCCGGGAGTTCGGATCCCTCCACTCCGCGGACGACGGCGGCATCTACGTCTCGGAGATGGTCACCACCCGGGCGCTCGTCGAGGACCATCGGGAGTCCTGGCGCCTGGTGACGATGGGGGAGCGGGAGCGCCCCCGCTCCGTGCAGCTGTACGGGGTGGATCCCGCGACCGTGCGCCGCGCGGTGGAGATGATCCTGGAGCGCGACCGCGCCGACCACATCGACCTGAACTTCGGCTGCCCCGTCCCCAAGGTCACCCGGCGCGGAGGCGGCGGGATCCTGCCGTGGAAAATGGAACTGTTCACCCGGATCGTGCGCGCCGCCGTCGAGGCCGCCGGGGACGTCCCCGTCACCGTGAAGACCCGCAAGGGCATCGACGCCGAGCATCTCACCTACCGCGACGCGGGCCTCATCGCCCAGGAGGTCGGTGCCGCGGCGATCGCCCTGCACGGCCGCACCGTCGACCAGCACTACGCGGGCACCGCGGACTGGGACGCCATCACCGACCTCAAAGAGCTCGTCACCGCGATCCCCGTCCTCGGCAACGGCGACATCTGGTCCGCCGAGGACGCGATACGCATGGTGGAGCAGACCGGCTGCGACGGCGTGGTCGTCGGCCGCGGATGCCAGGGCCGGCCGTGGCTGTTCGCCGACCTCGCCGCCGGGTTCGCCGGAAAGCCCGAACGGGTGCGCCCCAGCCTCGGTGAGGTCGCGGCGACCCTCCGCCGCCACGCCGAGCTGATCGTCGAGTTCTTCGAGGACGAGGGACGCGGCATCCGGGACCTCCGCAAACACATCGCCTGGTACTTCAAGGGCTACCCCGTCGGCGGCGAGATGCGCCACCGCCTCGCCACCATGGAGTCCCTCGCCGACCTCGATCAGAAGCTCGCAGAGCTGGACCTAGACGCCCCCTACCCCGGGCAGGCCGTGGAGGGGCCGCGCGGCCGCGCCGGCTCCCCGAAGAAGGTGCACTGCCCCGAGGGCTGGATGACCACCCGCGAGATCACCCCCGACATCGCCGCACGCCTCCACGAGGCCGAGCTCGCGACCTCCGGCGGCTGAGCCATGCTCCCCAGACCCGACCACACCCCCGCAACGCCCGTCCCCCCGGCCGGCTACACCGCGCGCGACATCGAACGCTGGTACGACGAGCCGCCGAAGTCCCAGGTCCGCACCCCCTTCCAGCGGGACCGCGCCCGGATCCTGCACTCCTCGGCGCTGCGGCGGCTCGGCGCGAAGACCCAGGTGCTCGGCGCCGGCGCCAATGACTTCGTGCGCACCCGCCTCACCCACTCCCTGGAGGTCGCCCAGGTGGGCCGTGACCTCGGGGCGGAGCTCGGCTGCGACCCGGACGTGGTCGACGCCGCATGCCTCGCCCACGACCTCGGCCACCCGCCGTTCGGCCACAACGGGGAGAGGATCCTCGACCACCTCGCCGACGGCTTCGGCGGTTTCGAGGGCAACGCGCAGACCCTGCGGCTGCTGACCCGGCTGGAGCCGAAGATCATCGGCGAGGACCGCCCCTACGGCGTGAACCTCACCCGCGCCGTCGTCGACGCCTGCATCAAGTACCCCTGGGAGCGCGGGGCGGGACCCGAACCGGGAAGCCCCAAGTTCGGGGCCTACGCCGACGACGTCCCCGTGTTCGCCTGGGCGCGCGAGGGCGCCCCCGCCGGTCGCAAGTGCTTCGAAGCGCAGGTCATGGACGCCTCCGACGACATCGCCTACTCGGTTCACGATGTGGAGGACGCCGTGACCGGCGGGCGGCTCGACCTCACCCGGCTCGCCGACCCGATGGAGCGCGCCGCCGCCCTGTACGTCGTCCAGGACTGGTACACCCCGACCGACTCCATCGACAATCTCGATGCGGCCCTCACCCGTCTGGAGTCCGAGCCCTGGTGGCTGCCCTCCTTCACAGGCACCATGCGCTCCGCCGCTG
>JAUNUA010000181.1 GCA_030538435.1 Brachybacterium sp. | reverse complement strand
CGCGACCCGGGGGAGGAGCGGGCTTGGGCGGGCGACGGGCCCGTGGTGGCGCTCGATGGCCTCGATGTAGGCGGTGAGCACCGCGGCGCCGAAGGCGGCGTCCCCGCAGGTCTCATCGGCGTGGGCGACGCCCGCACGGCCCATCCGGTGGCGGCCGGACGCATCGGTGACCAGAGAGTCCAGCCGCAGGGCGAACTCCTCGGCGGTCTCGAACTGCCAGCCGGTGATGCCGTCGAGGATCACCCCGGCGAGCGAGGCGTCACGCCGGCACAGCAGCGGCAGACCGCACGCCATCGCCTCGATGAAAGTGAGGCCCTGGGTCTCGGAGAGGGAGGCGCTGACGAACAGGTCCGCCATCCGGTAGTAGCGGGGGACCTCGGTGGGATCGACCGCGCCGACGAACCGCACCCGCTCGCCGATGCCGAGGTCCCTGACCTGGGCTTCCAGCTCCTCGCGGTAGGGGCCGTCGCCGACGATCACCAGCGTCAGGTCCTCGCGAGCGGCGGCCGCGACGTGGGAGATGACCTCCTCGACGTTCTTCTCCTTGGCCAGACGGCACAGCGACAGCGCCACGGTGTGCCCGGAGGGGATGCCGAGGCTCGCGCGGAGCCGCTCCGCGTCCGCCCGCTCGGCGTGTCCGCGGGCGGGCCGGAAGCGCTCGAGGTCCAGGCCCGTCGGCACCGTGTGGATGGGGCGCGTGACGCCGTACCCGCGAAGGATCCCGGCGACCTTCGCGGTCGGGACGATCACCGCGTCGGTGCCGGCGAGGACGCGCCGGGAGAAGGCTGCGACGACCTTCCTCCCCACGGTGCGGCTCGGGGAGTAGTAGTGCGTGTAGTCCTCGTAGATGGTGTGGTACGTGTGCAGGATCGGCACGTCGAGCTCGCGGGCCAGGCGCCTGGCCCACACGTAGGTCGAGAACTCGCAGTGCGAGTGGATCACGTCCGGTCCCCAGTCGAGGATCTCCCGGCGGATCGGGTCATTGCGCAGGGCACCGACTCGGGCCCGGTCGTAGATCATCGACGCGGAGACCGACCCCAGGTGGTAGACGCCATCCTCGTGGCGGGAGCGCAGGCCCTCGGCCAGCGTCAGCACCCGCACCTCGCATCCCAGGCGCTCCAGGGCGGACTTCAAGGTGGTGACCGAGGCGACCACGCCGTTGACAGCGGGCAGCCACCAGTCGGTGGTCAGCAGAACCTTCAGCGCCCGACCGGTGGGCCGGGGCCCGGGGAGGGGCCGGATGTTCTCCATGTCTTCGACAGTAGGCCGCCCCTATCCCGGGCACATCAGGGCCACCCCGGATTCGTCCCGGAGGTTTCCCTACTCTTCGTCAGGAGGCCACCTGGTAGGTCGAGGTGACGGTGGCCGAGGCAAGCTGCTGGGTGTGGATCGCGAAGCGCGCCCCGATGTGCGGGTCCGCCGGGTCCGCGCCGAGGCTCTCCACCGGCAGGGCGTGCACGGTGAACTGGTAGCGGTGCGCGGGCCCGGTCGGCGGGTTCGGGCCGTCGAATCCGACGCGGCCGAAGTCGTTGGCGGCCTGCTGCAGCGACTCGTCCTCGCGCCCGATGCCGCCGTCGAGCCCGGTGGCGTCGGCGGGGATGTCCCACGCGACCCAGTGCCAGAAGCCGGAGCCGGTGGGGGCGTCGGGATCGAAGCAGGTCACGGCGAAGCTCTTGGTGCCCTCCGGGGCGCCCGTCCAGCGCAGGTCCGGGGAGACGGAGCTGCCGCCGAGCTCCGGGGACAGGTGGTCGCCGTCGATGACGGAGCCCTCCGGCAGATCGGTCGAGGTCACGGTGAAAGTGTTCTCGGTCATACCGCCATCGTACGGAAGAAACCTGATCAGAACCCGTCGTAGGAGGGCTTCGGGTAGTGCCGGAGGAACTTCCGCACCTGGTTCGCCATCGCGGCGAGCACGTAGCCGCGACGCTTCAAGCCCTCCCCCCGGTAGAGCAGGGGGTGGACCGTCGAGCGCTTCCCGATCTGTCGGACGCGGTGCTTCAGGACCGGATCCAGGATGTAGCGCCACAGCAGGGAACGCGGCACGATCGAGTACAGGACCTCACGGTCCGGGACCAGCCGCTCGATCGGACGGTCTTCGACGGCATCGGCCACCACCACCCGGGCGATGTTCGCCCCCGCAGCGGTCATGTAGTAGTTGTTGCGCCCGATCCGCGGGTTCACCTCGAAGAACTTCGCGACACCCGTGCGGGGGTCGACCTTCACGTCGAAGTTCGCGTAGCCGCGGTAGCCCGTGTGCTGCAGGAACCGCACCGCCTGCTCCTCGATGTCCGGCAGGCTGGTGGTGAACATCGCGGCGGGGTTCCCGAGTGCTCCGGGCGTGTGCTCCTCCAGCAGCACGTGGGCGCCGCCGAGCAGCGTCACCTCTCCGCGAGAATCGACGAAGGCGGTGATGGAGCGCATCGCGGTGTCATCGCCCGGGATCATCTCCTGCACCACGAACCGGTCCTGGAAGCCGGCCGCGTCCAGGCGCCCCACGAGGTCCGAGAGCGCCGCGGCGGACGCGATCTCGAAGACCTTGCGCTTCCCGGGGAAGCTCACCCGGGAGTACGCCGAGGAGCTCGCGGCCTTCGCCACCACCGGGAAGTCGAAGGACAGTTCGGGGATCACGGTCGGTCCCTCGCCGCGGAAGTCCAGGACCACCGTCTCGGGGGTCTCCACATCGATCGCCGCGCAGATCTCGCTGAACGTCGCCTTGTCCGAGACATCCCGGAGCGTCTGCTCCGCGAGGATCGGCAGCACGTAATGCGCACCGAGCCGGTCGCGGTGGGCGCTCATCAGCGCCACCAGCCAGTCGGCGTTCGCCAGCAGGATCACCGGTCGCGTGCCGCCGCGGGAGGCCCGCGCGCCCACCTCCAGCAGAGCCTCGACGATACGGTCGTCGTCGGCGTCCTTCCCGAGCTCCACGGTCTCGATGAAGCGTGAGTCCGCGATCGGGCCGGCGACCTGGCGGGTCACTGCCGTCGCATGGGTCCCGTACTGCTCGTGGAAGGCGCGGGCGATCGCGTAGATGCCGATGTCCCCGCCGAGGAGCACCAGGGAGAACTCGGGGGTGGGCGGGGGCGGGGTGGAGGTCATCGGGGTCGGGTCCTCGGGTCCGGGGCTCAGAAGCCGGTGTCGGTGGGGGCGGGGTACACCTTCGCGTACTTGCGCACGAAGTTCGCGCCGGAGATCCGGGCGTAGGCCTTCATCCACAGGCCCTCGGGTGCATACAGGAACGGATTCGCGAGCGACGTGCGCGCCAGGCGCCGCACCTGCTCGGACAGTGCAGCGTCCCGGATGTACCGCAGCACCAGCCGCACCGGCAGGATCGAGTACAGCACCGGGTGGGTGACGCGGACCTGTTCGATGTCGCGGCCGCGGACCAGGTCCTCCACGACGTGGCGGGAGACCGGTTCGCCGGCAGCGGTCACGTAGTAGTTGTTGCGGCCGATCCGCGGGTTGATCTCGAAGAAGCACTCCTCGCCGGTGCGCGGATCGACCTTCACGTCGAAGTTCGCGAAGCCCACATAGTCCACCGCGTCGAGGAAGCGCTCCGCGGCGTCGGTGAGGCTCCGGTGGTCACCGGTGACCATCGCGGCGGGCCGGCCGAGAGCATCGGGGGTGTGCTCGCCGAGCAGCACCTGCGCTGCGCACAGCAGGGTGACGCGTCCGCGACTGGACCGGTACGCGGTGATGGACCGCGTGGTGGTGTCATCGCCGGGGATCAGCTCCTGGAACAGGAACCGCCCCGAGAAACCCGCCGCCACCAAGGAGCCCACCAGCTCGCGGTACTGCTCCGCGGACTCCAGGAAGAACACCTTCTTCTTCCCCGGGAAGCTCACCTGCGCGTACTCCGCCGTGTTCGCCGCCTTGCCCACCACGGGGTAAGCCCAGGGCAGCGGCTCCTCGCCGTTCCAGTCCGCGTCTGCACTCTGCGCGAAATCCACGATGACCGTCGGCGGGGTCGCGATCCCCAGCTCCGCACAGATCGCGGCGAACTCTGCCTTGTCCGCGAGGCGCTCCAGCATCGCCGCACCCACCTGCCCGATCAGGTAGTGCGGCTCCAGGTCCTGCCGGAAGCGGTCGATGAACGCGATCAGGGAGTCGGCGTTCGTCAGCAGCAGGGCGGGCCGCCCCGCAGGACGGTCGGCGGCGAGCTCCACGAGCGCATCACGCATCTGATCGTCGGTGGCCTCCGCGCCGATCACCAGCGGCTGCGCGGTGACGGTGCGTTCGTTCATCGCAACCGGCGTGCGCATCACCACCGTCGGGCGGATCCCGTACTGCTGGTGGAAGGCGATGGTGAGGTTCAGCGAATTCAATCCTGCCCCGAGGACGACGACGTCGAACCCGGGGTCGGGATGCGTGGTGGGGGAGGGCATGGCCCGGATCCTATCCGCAGTGCCACGAGGACCGGCGGACCCACAGCGCCGCCTCGCCGGGCAGCACCCCGGCGGGCAGGTCGGCACCGCTGGCCTCGCCCACGGAGGAGGCGAGCACCTCACCGTCGGCTCCGGGGATCGCGGCAAGGTCGACATCCTCCTCGGTGGTGTTCACCGCCACCAGGACCGCCTCGTGGACAAGGGCGAGGACTCCGGCGGGCGCGTCGTCCACGAAGGTGACGCCGTCCCCGTGGCGACCGAGGTCCAACTCCCGGCGCAGGTGCAGAGCACGCCGGTACATCTCCAGCGTCGAGGAGGGCACCCCCGTCTGCTCGTCCACCGCCAGCGGACCGAATGCCTCCGGTTGCGGGAGCCAGGACTCGCCGCTCGGGGAGAAGCCGTAGGCCGGGGCGTTCTGCTCCCAGGGGATCGGGACCCGGCATCCGTCGCGCCCGGGGACGCCGCCGCGCCGATGGGCAGGGTCCTCCCGCAGCTCGTCGGGGATATCCGCGACCTCCGGTAGGCCCAGTTCCTCACCCTGGTACAGGTACGCCGATCCGGGCAGCGCCAGCATCAGCAGGGTCGCGGCCCGCGCGCGGTGCAGCCCCAGCTCGGTGTCGGGGTGCTCATCGCGGGCCAGGCCCTCCCCGAACCGGTGCTCGGGCGGGAACCCGTACCGGGTGGCGTGACGGATCACGTCGTGGTTGGACAGCACCCAGGTCG
>JAUNUA010000180.1 GCA_030538435.1 Brachybacterium sp. | reverse complement strand
CCGATCGCCGCTCGGCACACCGGAGTGGGGCGGAGTGGACCTGTGACCGATTCCGGTTCGAAACATCGCGCGATGGAACCGGGATCGGTCAGGGCGCGGGCACGGGGTGAGGGGGTGCGGTGCCACCCCACCTCTCACCGTGCCACCCCACCCCTCGCGGCGCCACGCCACCTCTCACCGCGGGGCCGCAGCCACCGCGTCACCCCGTCCCAGGCCCTTCGCCCACCCCGATTAGCACTCGCCTTGCACGAGTGCCAGCACGGTCCTAGAGTTGTCCTCGTTGGCAGTCACCCGGCGAGAGTGCCAGGTGGCCACCTGCATCGGGATCCCACCCCGGCCGGCACCGCGACGACGGCAGGGTCCGGGTTCCCGAGAAGACCCACGAACTCGTCTTGAGTCACGAACATCGAAGGAGTGTGCCGCATGTCGGTCTCCATCAAGCCCCTCGAGGACCGCGTCGTCGTCAAGCCCACCGAGGCGGAGCAGACCACCGCGTCGGGCCTCGTCATCCCCGACACCGCCAAGGAGAAGCCCCAGGAGGGTGAGGTCGTCGCCGTCGGCGAGGGCCGCTTCGACGACAAGGGCCAGCGCCTGCCCATGGACGTCACGGTCGGCGACAAGGTCGTCTACTCCAAGTACGGCGGCACCGAGCTGTCCTTCGGCGGCGAGGACTACCTGATCCTCGGCTCCCGCGACATCCTCGCGATCGTCCAGCACTGACGCCACCGTCCCGACACCGCAAGGACTGAGAACGCATGGCTAAAGAGATCATCTACGACGAGGAGGCCCGGCGCGCTCTCGAGCGCGGCGTCGACCGTCTCGCCAACACCGTCAAGGTGACCCTCGGCCCCAAGGGCCGCAACGTCGTCCTGGACAAGAAGTGGGGCGCCCCCACGATCACCAACGACGGCGTGACCATCGCCCGCGAGATCGAGCTCGAGGACTCCTACGAGAACCTTGGCGCCCAGCTCGCGAAGGAGGTCGCCACCAAGACGAACGACATCGCCGGTGACGGCACCACCACCGCGACCGTCCTCGCGCAGGCTCTCGTCCACGAGGGCATGCGCAACGTCGCCTCCGGTGCGGCCCCGGCCGCCCTGAAGCGCGGCATGGAGGCAGCCGTCGACGCCGTCTCCGACAAGCTCGGTGAGATCGCGATCGACGTGGACTCCAAGGAGCAGATCGCGAACGTCGCGGCCGTCTCCAGCCAGGACCGCGAGATCGGTGAGCTGCTGTCCGAAGCCTTCGACAAGGTCGGCAAGGACGGCGTCATCACCGTGGAGGAGTCCTCCACCACGGCGATGGAGCTGGAGTTCACCGAGGGCATGCAGTTCGACAAGGGCTTCATCTCCCCGCACTTCGTCACCGACGCCGAGCGTCAGGAAGTCGTGCTGGAGGACGCCTACGTCCTGCTCAACCAGGGCAAGATCTCCGCGATCGCGGACATCCTGCCGCTGCTGGAGAAGGTCGTCGAGTCCGGCAAGCCCCTGTTCATCATCGCCGAGGACCTCGACGGCGAGGCGCTGTCGACCCTGGTCGTGAACAAGCTGCGCGGCACCTTCAAGGGCGCCGCCGTGAAGGCCCCCGCCTTCGGTGATCGCCGCAAGGCGATGCTGCAGGACATCGCGGTGCTCACCGGCGCCCAGGTCGTCACCCCGGACCTGGGGCTGGACCTGAAGACCGTGGGCCTCGAGGTGCTCGGCACCGCCCGCCGCATCAGCGTCACCAAGGACACCACCACCATCGTCGGCGGAGCCGGCGACGAGGAAGCGGTGAACGACCGCGTAGCGCAGATCCGCGGCGAGATCGCGAACACCGACTCCGACTGGGACCGCGAGAAGCTCCAGGAGCGCCTCGCCAAGCTCGCCGGCGGCGTGTCCGTCATCAAGGTGGGTGCTCACACCGAGGTGGAGCTCAAGGAGAAGAAGATGCGCATCGAGGACGCGGTCTCCGCGACTCGTGCGGCCATCGAGGAGGGCATCGTGGCCGGTGGCGGCAGCGCCATCGTCCAGGCGTCCACCGTCCTCGAGGGTGACCTCGACAAGTCCGGTGACGAGGCCGTCGGCGTCCGCGCCGTCCGCAAGGCCCTCGTCGAGCCGCTGCGCTGGATCGCCGAGAACGCGGGCCTCGAGGGCTACGTCGTCGTCGAGAAGGTGAAGGCGGAGCAGACCGGTCACGGTCTGAACGCCGCAACCGGCGACTACGTGGACCTGGTCGACGCCGGCATCATCGACCCGGTCAAGGTCACGCGCAGCGCCCTGCGCAACGCCGCCTCGATCGCGACCCTGGTGCTGACCACGGAAACCCTGATCGTGGACAAGAAGGACGACGACGAGGACTGATGTCCGCGCCTGTCTCCTGACGCGCAACGGGCGCCCTGACCGGATGGTTGGGGCGCCCGTTCCGCGCGCCAGGACCGTCCCGGTGGTGGTCGGTGCACGCCGGGTGCCGCCCGCCGCTCTAGGATGAGCTGACATCACCGGAGTAAGAGGAGTGTGCTGCGTGAGCTCGAAGTCCCCAGCGCAGGGCGACTCCCGCCTGGTCGGCACCAGTTTCCGGCCCTCGAAGCAGACGGTCGTCAGCACGATCGTCATCGGTCTGATCTTTCTGGTGGTCCTGGAGTTCCTGGTCCTGGTCAGCTTCATCGGCCAACGTCTGTGGAACGACGAGCGCCTGTACAGCGACCTCGTCTTCATCGTGCCGGCACTGCTGTGGCTGGGGGTGCTGGCGGCGACGGCGATCTTCGTCAGTCGCGTCCTGACCGCCCGCCTGGACGTCGACCGCGACGGGTTCCGCCTGCGCGGCCTCTTCCGCCGAACCCAGCAGATGGACTGGTCCAACGCCGAGGAGGTCTGGTTGATCCAGGACATCTCCGCCCGACCCGCCCCGGCTGAGGAGCGCGGTGGTCACGGCAGCGCCTGGGAGGGCATGTACGTGGTGGGGGAGGATTCCGGCACAGTCCACCGCATCTCCAGCCGCCTGTTCGGCGCGGCCGGCCAGAAGGCAGTGCTCTCCCACGCCGAGCGCGCCGGCGCGACCGTGGAGCGGATCGACCGCCTCACCCCGAAGGAGCTCGCCGAACGTCTGCCCGGCGGCCACTCCTGGCCCGACGGGCACCCCAACCTGCTGCTGATCCCCGTGGTGCTGTTCTATCTCGGTCACAACGTTCTCACCTTCGTCCTCTGGGGTCTGTGACAGCCGCCGGTCGTGCAGCCCGCCGTTCCGCCCGGCGACGCACCCGCTCCCCACTGCCGCAACGCGACGGCTTGGATGCCGTCCACGTGCGATTCGGTCCACACATCCGCGACCTGGTCCCCGATGCCGCGGACCGCGCGCCGACCATGCGCGAGGTGCTGCCGGCGCGTTTCCCTCCGCTCGCCGACCCCGCCGCCACGGATCTTGAGCAGCGGTTGCGGCGCGGGGACTTCCGACGGGCCGACGGCACGGCCTGGCAGGGGAGCGACCCGGTTCGCGCGGGGGATGAGGTGTGGTTCCACCGGGAGCTCCGCCCGGAGGTGGTCGAGGACGTGGACCTGCCCGTTCTCCTGCACGACGAGCACCTGCTGGTGATCGACAAGCCGCATGGCATCGCGACCATGCCCCGCGGCGAGCACATCCTGGGCAGCGCCGTCGCCCGGTTGCGACGTGCCACCGGTATCACCGCGCTCAGCCCCGTGCACCGGCTGGACCGCGCCACCGCCGGGGTGCTTGCCTTCGCGGTGCGCGCCGAGGACCGCTCCGCCTACCAGCAGCTCTTCGCCGACCGCACGGTGACCAAGGAGTACCGCGCCCGCGTCCACGACCCGCACGGCCGATGGCAGAGCGGTGAGAGCGCCCGCCTGGAGCAGCGGCTGGTCTCCGACCGCACCTCGCTGCGCACCCGCATCGTCGGCGGCCCACCCAATGCCCTCACCGAGCTGTCCGTGCTCGCGGTGGACCCGAGCGACCACACCGCTTTCCTGTCCCTGCACCCGCGGACGGGCAAGACCCACCAGCTGCGGGTGCAGCTCGCCCACGCCGGCACCCCGATCCTCGGTGATGTGCTCTACGGCGCCCCCGACACCGATGCGCCGTCCGGCCCGTCGGCCGATCCGCGTCCACCCGCGGACACCGCACCCGGGGCACCGAGCGGGGAGTCGCCCACCCCCGACTCCGCTCGTCCGATGCCGAGCACCCTCTGCCTGCTGGCGAGGCGACTGGCCTTCGTCGACCCCATCACCGGGGCCGACCGAGACCTCACCTCCCGGCGAGACCTTGGATAGCCTGCAGAGGTGACGACCGCACCGCCCGCCCCGCGGCGCACCCGCGACGGCCGGATCATCGTCGGCCCGAGCCTCGGCGCCCGCTACCGGCCGGGCGCCACCATGGGCCTGCCGCTCGTGTCGGCCCTGCTGAGCCCCGTCGGCGCAGCGGGCCTCTCCCAGATCCGCGGACGCATGATCCGCGACGCCGACGGCTACCGACCCGCGGGCTGGCGCGGAACCGTCGTCGACCTCCTCGGAAACACGGCCATCCAGCTCCTCGCGGGCGCGCTCCTGCTGTGGGCGCTGCTGGCGCTGTGGGCGTTCGTCCTGATGGCCCTCACCCACACCTCCGTCACCCTCGCGGAGCAGACTCGCCTGCTCCACCGCCGACGCGGCCCGTTCCGGTCCCCTGAGACTCGCGCGATCCGCGACCTCATCGCCGCCGAGGGCACCGCCGATCGCCACGACGTCGCCATCCTGTCCTTCACCGCGGAGGAGGCCTGGATGGTCGAGGACATCGGCTGGGACCGTGCCTCCTTCGACGGGCTGCGTGCCCTCCAGGCCGCCGCCGGCCTCACCGTCGCCCCACCGGCCACCGTCCTGCGCCAGATCTCGCGGCACCGGCGTCTCGCCGTCATCCACCGGGAGATGGCCGCGCAGGTCGGAATGCCCTGGCGAGACGAGTACGACGATGACCCGGAGGCGTTCAGCGCGGAGTTCGACCACGTGCGACGGGTTCTCGGAGGACTCGAGAGTCCCCGCATCGAAGAACCCGGTGAGGGGCCGGCAGCGCCCGCTGAGCAGGAGCGACGATGAAACCCGCCGACGAGACTCCCGAGGGCCCCGAGGATCACCGCGCCGGTCCAGCCGCCTCGGACACCGGCTCGATCAACCCGCTTCAGCCGACCGTCACCAGCCCGATCCCGCTGAGTGACTCCCTGACGGTGCGCTCC
>JAUNUA010000179.1 GCA_030538435.1 Brachybacterium sp. | reverse complement strand
TCCGTGACCCGCGTCCAGCAGCCCACCCCGCCCGCGAGCATCGAGGGCCTCACCGTCGATGTGGTGGACCTCATCGGCAAGCCCGGTGCCCACCGCACCGTCGAGCGCACCGCGCCCGCCCCCGACATCGAGGCGACCGGTGCCGCCATGCGCATCGCCACCGGCACCGACATCACGGTCGAGGCATCGTTCGAGTCCGTCGTCGAGGGCATCTTCGTCACCGGCACTGCCGAGGCCGAGCTCGCGGGGGAATGCTCCCGCTGCCTCGACCCCGTCGACGACGACCTCTCGGTGCGCTTCGATGAGCTGTTCACCTATCCCCAGAAGGTCCCCCGGGACGCGGCTGACGACGACGTCGACGTCCTCACCGGCGACGAGATCGACCTGGGCCCGCTGGTGCGCGACGCCCTGGCCCTGGAGACCCCGCCTCAGCCGCTGTGCCGCGAGGACTGCCCGGGCCTGTGCCCCCAGTGCGGCTTCCGCATGGAAGAGGACCCCGACCACGCCCACGAGGTCATCGACAGCCGCTGGGCTCAGCTCGAGGCCCTCCTCCCGCAGGAGCCGCACGAGCCGCAGGACGGCCGCCCCTGATGGCCCGCGCCCGCCGGGGACGGGACGCCGAGGACCCTGCCGCGCTGCTGGACGCCCTGCCGCTCACGTCCGAGCAGGGGCGGCAGCTGCGCGAGTCCGGGCTGCTGGAGCTGGCGCTGACCCACCGCTCCTACGCGTACGAGCACGACGCCATCCCGCACAACGAGCGCCTGGAGTTCCTGGGGGATGCGGTCCTCGGACTCGCCGTCACCGAGGAGCTCTACGCCACCCACCCCACCCTCAGTGAGGGGGACCTCGCCACCCGACGCGCCGCGATCGTCAACACCCGGGCGCTGGCTCTGGTCGGGCGGCGGCTGGGGCTGGGCGCCTACGTCCGTCTCGGACGCGGAGAGGATCTGTCCGGCGGTCGCGAGAAGCCCTCCATCCTCGCCGACACCATGGAGGCGGTGATCGGTGCCGTGCACCTGACCCTCGGGGAGCAGGCTTCCCGCGCCTACGTCCTTGCTCTCCTGGAGGCGCTGCTGACCAGCGACGAGATGCTCGAGGCGGGGTACGACTTCAAGACCCGCCTGCAGGAGATCGCCGCGGAGACCGGGGACGTCCCCCGCTACGACATCACCGCCTCTGGGCCGGAGCACGGGAAGACCTTCACCGCCGTTGCCACCATCGACGGACTCGTCACCGCCACCGGTGAGGGGAGCTCGAAGAAGGACGCCGAGCTCGCCGCCGCCCGCACCGCCGTCCGCACCCTGCTCGCCGCACGCGGCGAGAGCGTGCTGCCGAGGAGCTGAGGACGCATGCCCGAGCTGCCCGAGGTGGAGGTCGTCCGACGCGGTCTGCTGTCGCACGTCCTCGGGCGGCGCATCGAGACCACCGAGGTGCTCGATGACCGCACCGCACGCCGCCAGGCCGGGGGCCCCGCGGCGCTCGCCGCAGGCCTCGAGGGAGCCCGCATCGCCGCTGTGGTGCGGCGCGGGAAGTTCCTGTGGTGGCGGCTCGAAGACCCCGCCGGGGAGGATCCGGGGCACGCGCTCATGACCCACCTGGGCATGAGCGGGCAGCTGCGCATCCGCTCCCCACACCGGGCAGGTGCGCACACCTCCGGGGCCCCGAGCGAGGGACCGGCGGCGGACCCGCTGCGCCACCGCCGCGCGAGCTTCCGCCTCGACGACGGGACGGTCGTCGACTTCCTCGACCAGCGCCTGTTCGGCGGGGTGTGGACGAGCCCCCTCGTCGCCAGTGCCGACGGTCTCCTCGCCGGCGAGGGCTCTCCCGATGCGCTGCTGCCCCGGGACGTTGCCCACGTCTCCCGGGACCTGCTGGACCCCGCCGTCGACCTGCCGAGCATCGCCCGCCGCCTTCGCACCCGGCGCGCCCCCGTCAAGAGCCTCCTGCTCGCCCAGGACATCGTCAGCGGCATCGGCAACATCTACGCCGACGAGGCCCTGTGGGCGGCCCGCGCCCACCACGACACCGCGGGCGAGGACCTCTCCCAAGTCCGTGCGCACCGTCTGCTGCGCGAATGCGCCGCGGTGATGACCCGCGCGCTGGCCGTCGGCGGAACCAGCTTCGACGCTCTGTACGTGAACGTCGACGGCCGCAGCGGCTATTTCGCCCGATCCCTCGCGGCCTACGGCCGTGAGGGCCACCCCTGTCCGCGCTGCGGTACCGCCATCCGGCGGGTCCAGCGCCAGGGCCGATCCTGCTACTGGTGCCCCCGCTGTCAGCGGCGGCGCACGTCCCGACCATCGAGGAGCACCCTATGAACGACAGCACACCACCGATGCGGGTCATGATCGTCGACGACCACGAGGTGGTTCGCCGCGGCATCGTCACCGTCATCAACAACGCCGCCGACCTCGAGGTGGTCGCGGAGGCGTCCAGCGTCTCCGAGGCGCAGCGGCGCCTGCCGGCTGTGCGCCCGCAGGTGCTGGTGGTGGACCTGCAGCTGCCCGACGGCACCGGCATCGACGTGATCCGCGCGGCCCGCGAACTGGACGCCGAGCAGCGGATCCTGGTGCTGACCTCCTTCGACGACGACGCTGCGGTCGCGGAGTCCCAGCAGGCGGGCGGGTCCGGCCTGCTGCTGAAGTCCGCCCGCTCCACGGACATCGTGGAGACCATCCGGGTGATCGCTGCGGGGGAGTCGGTGTGGCCGGCCCGCGCCCAGGACGACGAGGCGGAGCTCAGCGAGTCCGACTCCCGGATCGTCCAGCTGATCGGGGACGGCTGCTCCAACCGCGAGATCGCGGAGCAGATGGGGATCGCCGAGAAGACCGTGAAGAACCGGGTCACCGTGATCCTGCAGGCGATGGGCCTGCAGCGCCGCACGCAGGTCGCCGCGCGGGAGGCGGCGCGGCGGCGCGCCGGCTGGAAGCCCGAGAACCGCGCCTGACACCCGGACCCTCCATCAGCGCGGCGGCAGAGTCACCCGCCAGGAGATCATCGTGCCGGGCTCGAGCGGGATGGCATCGACCCAGCCCTGGTGGCGCCGGGCACGGGAGCTCATGTTCGCCAGGCCCGATCGGCGCGTCACGCTCGGGTCGATGCCGCGGCCGTTGTCCGAGACGCTGACCTGCACCACCCGATCGACACCCTCGCTGAACAGGCTCACCACGACGGCGACCGCGCTGGCGTGGGCGTGACGCGCGGCGTTCGCGAGCGCCTCGCGGACGACCGCGACGACGTCCTCGGCGACCTCCTGCGGCACCTCGGCGTCCATCCCGGCGGCGTTCGAGGGCAGGCGGAGGCTGGGGGCGAAGCCGAGCCCGGAGATCGCGAGCCCGCACTCGTGGCGCAGTCGCTCGGTCAGGGTTGCCTCGACCCGGTCGCGCCGCAGCGACTGCACGATCTGGCGGATCTGCCGAACGGCGCTCTCCACGCCCTGCACGGAGGACTCCACGGCCCTGCTGACCCGGGTGGGGGAGGCCTGGCCCCCCGGCGTGCGCAGGAGGTCCTGCACCGACTCCAGTTCCATGCCGACGGCGAACAGTTCCTGGATCGCCAGGTCGTGGAGGTCGCGGGCGATGCGGCGGCGCTCGTGGTCCAGCTCGACCGTCTCGGCGTCCGCGGGGCGCCCGCCGGCAAGCGCCACTCCGATCAGCATCGCCAGCGCCGCGAGCCGCTCAGCGTCCGCGTCGGCGGTCAGTGCATCAGCATCCTCGCGCAGCACCAGCAGCGCCCCGATCTCCCCGTCGACGGGGACGACCGGCGCGGCGAGGGTCGAGCTGCCGCTGGGCAGCGGACGCGTGAGGGGGCCGAGGACGTCCGGCGCGGTGAGCGCCTCGATCGCTGCCTCGTCGCCGCTGCGCAGCGCGAGGCGCAGCGGCGCATGGTCTGGGGGCTCGTAGCCGAGGACGGCGGTGGCATCCTCACCGTCGGCGATCTCCACGCTCCAGCAGTCCGGACCGCACGGCATGACGAGGGCGGCGGTGCGCGCTCCCAGGTCCTCGCGGGCCAGGGAGGTCAGCAGAGTCAGCAGGTCCTCGATGTCATCGCCGGCGAGGACCGCGGCAGCCAGATCCTGCAGTCGGGTCCGGGTGCGACGCTCCATCACGTGCTCACTCATCGGGTCCTCCTCGTTCACGATGTCCCGCTGCCAGTCTCGGCCAAGGGATCGCCGATGCGCAGGACTGGAGTCCCGGCGGGGATCGCCTCCACGCGGTGGGTGACGACGACGACGGTTGCCTCGCGGGGGAGGAGGCCGTCCCGGGCGGGGTCCAGCAGGTCCCGCAGCAGGGCGTCGCCGCGGGCGACGTCCAGGTGCTCGGTGGGTTCGTCCAGCAGGGTCACGGGAGCACGGCGCACAAGCGCCCGGGCGAGCAGCAGGCGCCGACGCTCCCCACCGGAGACAGTGGTCCCATCGGGTCCGAGCCGCGCGTCCAGACCGCCGGGCAGCCCGTCGAGCCACGCGTCGAGACCGACGGCGCGGATCGCGACGAGGATCTGCTCATCGGATGCATCGCCGCGAGCCACCAGCAGGTTCTCCCGCACGGTGGTGTCGAAGACGTGGGCGTCCTCGGCGAACATCACGGCGCGGGAGCGGACGGCGCCCTCCGGGAGTCCGGCGATGTCTCGGTCGTCGAGGTCGACGCGTCCGCCGAGCGGCGCCAAGAGCCCGGCAAGGGTGAGCAGCAGGGTGGTCTTGCCCCCGCCGGAGGGCCCGATGATCGCCAGGCGCGACCCGGGCGGGAGGTCGAGGTCGAGGTCCGCGACGGGTGGCGCGGCGGGTGACCACCCGGCCACAAGGTGCCGCGCCGCCAGGTGCGTCGGGGTGAAGGGCGCGATATCGGGGCGATCCGTCGCGGCGTCCTCCTCGGTCCCTGCCGGCTTCTCGCTCTCGCCTGCACCGTCCTGGTCCTCCGGTCCGATGACGTCCTCGAGGCGGGCAGCTGCAGCCCGGGAGCGGGCGACCTGCGCGGCGGCGGCGGGCAGAGCGCTCGCCGCCTCGAAGGCGGACAGCGGTAGCAGCACCAGCACCCCGATCACGCCGGCGCTCGCAGCGCCGCTCGTCCACACTGCGCCCGCGGCGAGCAGAGACCCGAGGACGGCCAGGATCATCGCCAGTGGCACGGCGGCGCTCGCGAGCGCTCCTGGCCACGCAGCCCGGTCGAGCGCCTCGTCGTGGGCGCGCTGGTCCTCCGTGAGG
>JAUNUA010000178.1:3811-5202 GCA_030538435.1 Brachybacterium sp. | reverse complement strand
ACCGCCACCAGACCCGCCTCGCCGAGTAGGGCGCGATCCAGCCCGAACTCCTGCACGACGGCGTCCGTCGCTCGGTGGGTCGCCAGCAGCGCGCCGACCTCCTCGACCTCCTCCGCCGACTCGACCGGGTGCGGCAGCGACCAGATGGCGTAGTAGACGGTGCCGGCGCGGTCACCGGGTCGGCGGTTCCACCGCAGATCGAGATCCCCGCGGGGTGGCCCCACCCGCCTCAGAGCGGTCGGCGTACCGGGGGCGGGCTCGTCCGCGCCCCCGGGGAAGACCTCGATCAGCGCAGGGGAGGAGTAGTGGTCCTCCGTGGCCCGGGCGATCGCACCCGTGGGATCGGACTCTAGGTGGTTAGCGGAGTACCAGGCGTGGCCGTCAACCTCCGGGTGCTCACGTCCGAGCGTCAGCTGACGGGTGAGTTCCTGCGCATCTCCCCAGGTGGCGGCCTGGTAGGCGGCCTGACCGATGTACAGCGACACGTCGGTGCCGGCGACCGTGTCCGCCCACCACGGCAGGAGCACCGCGTAGTCGGCGGCGGGGTTGCCGATCTGCCAGTACAGCTGCGGGCAGATGTAGTCGACCCAGCCCTCCTGCACCCACCGGCGCGAGTCCGCGCCCTGGGCGTCGTAGGACTCGAGGCCGGAGGTTGCAGAGCCGCGGGGGTCGGTGGTGTCGTTCCGCCAGATCCCGAAGGGACTGATGCCGAACCGCACCCAGGGCTTCGCCACACGGATCCTCTCGCCCATCTCCCGGACCAGGGCGTCGACGTTCCCGCGCCGCCAGTCCTCGATGCTCTCCGTTCCGTCGGCGTACTCCCGGTAGGTGTCCTGGTCGGGGATCTCCTCGTCCTCACTCGGGTAGGGATAGAAGTAGTCGTCGAAGTGGACGGCGTCCAGGTCGTAGTTCTCCACAGCGTGCATCATCGCGTCCTGCACGAAGCTGCGGACGTCCGGGCGGCCCGGGTCGTAGTACAGGGTGCCGTTGTAGCTCCATACCCACTCCGGGTTCACCCGGGCTGGGTGGTCGGCGGCGAGGTGGTCCGGATCCGGCTGGGTGGAGGCGCGGTAGGGGTTGAACCACGCGTGGAACTCCAGGTTCCGGGCGTGGGCCGCCTCGATCTGGAAGGCCAGGACGTCATACCCGGGATCCTCACCCTGGCGGCCGGTGAGGTACTGGGACCAGGGCTCGTAGGGCGAGGGCCAGAACGCGTCGGCCGCGGGGCGGACCTGGGAGATGACGGCGTTGAGGTTCATCTCGACGGCCAGATCCAGCAGGGCCTCGTACTGCGCGCGCTGCTCGGCGGGGGACTGTTCGGGGTTCGGCCAATCGATCCCGAAGACCGTGGCGATCCACATCGCGCGCATCTGGCGGACGGGGGAGCGGTC
>JAUNUA010000178.1:1284-3711 GCA_030538435.1 Brachybacterium sp. | reverse complement strand
ACGACCGACGGACGGGGCGTCCTCGCTGGTGCCGGCCGTCGACATTCCCAGGCTGCGGTGCCAGGGTGGGGGCATGGATATCGCACTCATCGGAGGACATGGCAAGGTCGCGCTGCTGACCGAGCCGCTGCTCACCCAGGCCGGCCACGAGGTCGCGGCTGTCATTCGCAATCCCGACCAGGCCACGACGGTAGAGGCCACGGGTGCCCGCGCGGTCGTCGCAGACATCGAGTCGCTGGATGCCGATGGCTGGGACGAGCTGCTGCGCGGCAAGGACGCGGTCATCTGGGCCGCGGGCGCCGGCGGCGGCAACCCTCGCCGGACCTACGCGATCGACCGCGACGCGGCGATTGCGTCCATGGAGGCCGCGGCCCGTGTCGGGGTGTCCCGGTACGTCATGGTCAGCTACTTCGGGGCCGGTCCGGACCACGGCGTGGACGAGGACAGCGACTTCTACCCCTACGCCGACGCGAAGAGCACGGCGGACGCGCACCTGGAGGGAACGGACCTGGACTGGGTGATCCTGCGTCCGAGCGCCCTGACAGAGGCGGCCGCGACCGGCAGCATCGACGCTCGCAGCGATGAGGGCGGGGAGGTCTCCCGCGAGAACGTTGCCCAGGTCGCGGCGGCTGTGGTGGAGCACCCTGGCGCCGCCGGCACTGTCATCACGTTCAACGACGGCCCCACCCCGATCCCCGAGGCCATCGACGACCTGCTCGACTGAGGAGATTCCACCGAAACGCGGCGAGCGGCCGGGTTCTCAGCGTCCGATGCTGAGACCCCGGCCGCTCGTGTGTCAGGGATCAGGCGGTACCGGCCTTCGCGGCGCGGTGCGCTCCGGCGCCACGGTCCTCGGGGTGCTGGCCGGCGCGGCGGTGGATGGGCAGATGGTGAATGATCGCGAAGATGATCGCACCCAGGATCGCGCCGAGCACCATGCTGAAGAAGGTCTCGACGAGCCACGCGAGCACCCCGCCGATGCCCGCCACGTGGTGGACTGCCTCGGCCATGCCGTGGACCAGTCCGTAGGGCTGGTCCAGACCGAGGTCGTGGGTGCCGACCAGGATGATGTGCCCGCCCACCCACAGCATGGCGACCATGCCGATGACGCTGATCGCCTGCATCACCTTCGGCATCGCCGTGACCAGTCCGCGGCCGATCCGCTGGGATGCCTCGGAACTGCGTCGCATGAGCGCCAGCCCGATGTCGTCCATCTTCACCAGCAGTCCGACCGCCCCGTAAACGAGAATCGTCAGGCCGATCCCGACGACGATCAGGATCAGCGCTTGGTTCAGGATCGGCTGGTCGGCGACCTCGTTCAGCGAGATCACCATGATTTCCGCGGAGAGAATGAGATCGGTGCGGATGGCGCTGGAGACCACGCGCTTCTCCGCCTCAGGCCCCTGCTGGGCGGCGGGTTCGTCCTTCTTGTGGCCGCGCAGCATCTCCCAAATCTTCTCGGCGCCCTCGAAGCACAGGAACGAGGCGCCGAGCATGAGGATCCAGATCAGCAGCCACGGCACGAAGATCGACAGCAGCATGGCGATCGGGAGGATGATCAGCAGTTTGTTGCGCAGCGACCCCATCGCGATCTTGCGGATGATGGGCAGTTCCCGCTTCGGCTCGAGACCCCTGACGTACTGCGGAGTGACCGCGGCATCGTCCACCACCACACCGGCGGCCTTGGCGCTGGCGCGAGCGGATGCCGCTGCGATGTCGTCGGCGTTGGCGGCGGCGAGGCGTGCTAGCGCGGCGACGTCGTCGAGGAGTGCTGCAAGTCCACCGGCCATGAGAAGGCCTTCCCGGGAGGGGCGCATCCGGCGCCGCGCTGAAGATCAGTCGAAGAGTACAGCACCCGTGGCGTGGTACTGCGTGGTCAGCCGGTGACGCGGAAGGCGTCGGCGCCGCGCGGGTCCTCCGGGCGGACGTCGACGTGGGTGACGCGGGCGCTGGAGGGTCCGGAGCGGAGCCACTCCACCATTTCGGACACATCGGCCTCGGTGCCCTCAATGGCGACCTCGACCCGGCCGTCCAGGAGGTTCCGGGCAGTTCCGCCGACGCCGATCCGTTCCGCTTCGGACTGTGCAGCCATGCGGAAGCCGACGCCCTGGACGCGTCCGCTGACCGTGACGACGCGTCGGACCGGGTCTGTGTGCTCGCTCATCTGGTGTCCTCTTCTCACGGGGTCGGTGGTGGGTGGTGGGCGTCCTGGGCGGTGCGCCGATCGGGTCCGGAGCGCTACCGGGGAAATGCGAACGGGCGCGCCACCCCCGAGGGGGCGGCGCGCCCGGTGATCACGGCCGACCGTGGTCGGTCACGATGTCAGTCGCGGAGCGGGGCTCCTCAGATGCGACGGTCACCATCATGACGGTCGTCACCGAGGCCGTCGCGGCGGCGCTCGAAGCGGCGGCGGATCGAGGCGACCGA
>JAUNUA010000178.1:0-1274 GCA_030538435.1 Brachybacterium sp. | reverse complement strand
CTTCGTGCGCGACCTCGCCCTGAACGGTCTGGGTGTCCTGAACCTTCTTCTTGCCGACGTTGACCTCTTCGGTCGCGACGGTCTGCTTGTCGACGACGGGGCGCTCCTCGGAGAGGGTCACCTCGGTCTCGCCCTCCTGAAGCTCTCCGCCGGTGCTGCCGTCGGCGGGGGTGCGCTCCACAACGAGCTCCTCGCGCTCGACCGGCACCTCGACGCGCTCGGTCTCGGTCACGACGTGCTTGCGCAGGCGCACCTTGCCGGAATCGACACGCTCGGTGCCGACGTTCAGCTGCTCTTCGTGCAGAGTCACCTTCCCGGCCTCGTCGACGTTGCCGTCGTGGCGGCCGTCGCGGTCGTTCAGGTCACCGTCGCGGCGGCCATCGCGGTCGCGGTCATCGGCGCCGAGACCGGCACCTGCGCCCGCACCGGCACCGGCGACGCCGGCGTCACGACGGTCGTCGCCGTGCACGCGGTCGCGGTCACGGTCGTTGCCGCCACCGGTGGAGGGATCCTGCACGCCGTAGTAGCGGTACAGCTCGTCCTCTTGCTCGCGGGAGATCTCGCCGTCCTCGTCGACGTTCGGCGCATCCTTGATGAAGGACTTCTCGTAAGGAACGGTGATCTGGCCGTCCTGGTACTGAGCCTCGGCGAGGGGGATGAAGGTCTCCTTGGTGCCGAACAGGCCCGTGTTCACGGTGACCCACGACGGCTCCTGCGAGTCGTTGGTCAGGTAGACCTGGCCGACCTTGCCGACCTTGTCGCCGGTCGAGTCGAGAACCTCGGCGGTCTGGAGATCCTTGATGTCACCCTGGAAGGTCATGATCAGTCCTTTCGGTCGTGCACTGTCACCGGGCCGACGGCCACGGTGCGGATGTGACCGAGCCTATATCCGCGGAGAGCGCGACGCCGAAAATTCTCGGGGAATTCCCAGCCGATGAGGGGTGCGAAAAGGACATTCGGTGGAAAGCGAAGTAGTGCAGGTGGCAATCCCGGTGAATTGTCGATGAACGACGTCGATGTAATTCATCGCGGGACATCTTCGCTGCTGCACGCCGCGGGCTCGGTGCGCTGCCACATGGCTGCGGGCCCGACCCGCCGGATGCCCAGCGTGGGGCTATGGCCCGCCCCGGCGATCAACGATCATCACCAGAATCACCGGTCACAGCTGTCGACTTTGGCCTGAACCCTGACACCTACGGGGGCACCTCTTTGGGGCGGCTTGTGGCCAGGTGGCAGTCGTCGTCCGCGTAACAGCTGGGCTCGCTGCCCCACGT
>JAUNUA010000177.1 GCA_030538435.1 Brachybacterium sp. | reverse complement strand
CCATCGGGGCCGACCCGCCGCCCGGCGAGGGCCCGACCGACGGGTGCGACGGCACTCTCCACCGCGCGGAGGACATCGGAACGGGAGGGAATCTTCATACCGCCATCGTCCCACCCGCGCCTGCGGCGCGCCCCGCCGGTACCCTGCCCGGGTGTCTGAGAACTCCCCGCGCCCCGGCCTCCGCATCAACCCCTACGATCCCTCCCGTCGGGAGGAGACCGTTCGTGCGCTCGCCGCGGCCTTCTCCCGTGACACCTTCGTGCCCTCCCTGGTCGCGCCCGATCACCCCGCCCGTCGCCTGGAGGCGATGCACCGCGCGGAGCTGCTCCACCTGGGTTCGTCCGCGCACGCCATCGATCTCGCGCTGGAGGACGACGGGAGCGCTATCCTCGGCGCCGCGATCTGGGTGCTGCCCGGCTCCCGCGGCGAATCGCTCGGCGGGATCCTGCGTGCCGCCCCGCAGATGCTCCGCGCGACCGGGAGTCTTCGGCGCCTGCGCAGCACCGGTCGGGTGCTGCGGGCACTGGATGAGGCGCGGCCGACGGAGCCGCACTGGTACCTGCTGACCCTGGGCGTCGTGCCGGATGCCGCGGGCCGCGGCGTGGGGTCGGCATTGGTGCGCCACCGCTTGACCACCGTCGATGCCCAGGGCGCACCCGCCTACCTGGAAGCAGCGACGAAGGCCCACGTCCCGTACTACGCACGGTTCGGCTTCCGGCCGCTGGGGCAGATCCGTGCCCCGCACCCCGCCCCGCCCATCGGCATGTGGCGGGACGTCGGCGCACGCTGAGACGCAGGCGGGGAGTTCCCCGGCCCCCTCACAGCTCCTGCAGTGTCGAGACCAGCTCGGTCACCGCGGTGCCCGGGCACATCGGGACCTCGTAGTCGATCTCCTCGCTCTCGTCCGTGATCACCACGGTTCCCTCCGCCGCCGCGCAGTCGATGTCGAGCTCGGCGAGGGTGCGGTTCAGGGGAGGCAGCACCCGGTCGTCGAGCTCCCCGCTGTCGTCGATCACCCATCCGTCCTCGGGCTTGTGCGCGGCCGCCCAGTCCTCCGGTACGCCCTCGGCCCGGTAGGAGCCGTGCCGCATCTCGAAGGTCTGCGCCTCCGCGTCCGGATCCTCGGGCTCGACGACAACGCTCCAGTGCCTGCGTGTCTCCGCCACCGGCGGGGCGTCGCGAGCGACGACATCGTTCACGACTCGCACCAAGGATCCGGGGGGCGCGTCCTCGTGGCCGCAGATCTGCACGGAGGACGAGTGCTCAATGCTCCCCGAGACCCCGACGCCAGTGGAGGGGGAGTCGGTGCAGTGGACGAGCTCCTCGCGGTCGGGGGTGATCCACTGCAGGTAGTCGTTCACCTCGGCTTCGATGGCGCTGCGGTCATCCGCACTGAGCGGCAGCACGTACTCGTACAGGACCACGTCATTGGCGGAGGTCCGGGTGACGGTTACGGCGTCCGGGCCGATGACCTGGGTGCTGCTCCCGTCCGGCTGGAACACGACCCCCAGGTGCGTGTACCGGAGCGTGATGACATCCTGCGGGCCGACCTCCTCTCCCGGGCCCGCCAATCCCGGCACCAGGGTGCACGCGCTCACCAGCATCACAAAGCAGGCACCGATCGCCCCGGTCCGGAGTCGTCGTCCCGGTCCCATATCCACCACCCCCGGAGGTTCACTTCCCAGTATCCGGATCTGTGGACGGACTGGAAGGCCTGAGCATCCCGCTTCGGTCACGATCCGGGGACCATCGTGGGCGGGCGCGAGGCGGGTCAGCCACGCCCGACGGGCAGGGCCTCCTCGAGCTCCGCCGTCCACGCCGCGAGGTCGAAGCCCTGCGCGGCCACCCAGTCGTCGTCGAAGTAGGTGGCCCCGTAGCGGTCCCCGGCGTCACACAGCAGCGTCACGATCGAGCCGCTGTCGCCGCGTTCGCGCATCTCCTGGATCAGCCGCGCAACCGCCACCAGGTTGGTGCCGGTGGAGGCACCGACCCGCCGGCCGAGCCGCGCGGAGAGGTGGCGCATCGCGGCGATCGACGCTTCGTCGGGCACGCCGATCATGCGGTCGATGACCGTCGGCACGAAGCTCGGCTCCATCCGCGGCCGTCCGATCCCTTCGATCCGCGAGCCACGGTCGCAGCGAGCGTCGGCATCACCGGTCTCCCATCCGGCGAGGAACGCCGAATGGTCGACGTCGGCGACGCACAGTCGCGTCGGCAGCCGGTGGTAGCGGACGTAGCGACCGAGGGTGGCGCTGGTCCCGCCGGTCCCGGCGCCCACCACCATCCAGGTGGGCACGGGGTGCGGCTCGGCGGCGAGCTGATCGAGGATCGACTCGGCAATGTTGTTGTTCCCGCGCCAGTCGGTCGCGCGCTCGGCGAAGGTGAACTGGTCCAGGAAGAGCCCGTCGCGTTCGGCGGCCAGGCGTTTCGCCTCCGCGTCCATCTGGTCGGCACGCTCGACCATGTGGCAGCGTCCACCTTCGGCTTCGATCAGGGCGATCTTGCGAGCACTGGTGGTCGCGGGCATCACCGCGACGAACGGCAGATCCAGCATCCGGGCCACGTGGGCCTCGCTGACCGCGGTCGAACCACTGGAGGCTTCCACCACCAGGCGGCCCGGCCGCAGCCAGCCGTTGACCAGCGCGAACAGGAACAGGGAGCGGGCCAGGCGGTGCTTCAGGCTGCCGGTGATGTGGGTCGACTCGTCCTTCAAGTACAGGTCGATGCCCCAGTGGGCCGGCAGTTCGAGCTTCAGCAGGTGGGTGTCGGCGCTACGTCGGGCGTCGGCCTCCAGGCGGCGGACCCGCTCAGCGACCCAGGCCCGCAGCGTGGGATCGGAGCGGTCGACGTCGTGCAGTGCGGCCAGCCGGGCGGCGCTCCCCACCGTCATTGTGTCCGCTCCTGTGCGCCGCAGCCGCTGATCGCCATGGCCGCCATCGTACGGAGCCCGTGTGGACAGTGCCCGCTCCCTGCGGCACGATGTACCTGAAACCCGCGGTATCATTCAGCGCCCGGTGGCGACCGGTTCCGCGGCGGCCCGGACGAGGAAAGGCAGTCGATGAGCCAGTACACCGAGCACGTCACCCGCGTGATCGCCGAGGACCGCGAGCACCCGGACCTCGGCACCGTCGCGGTGCTGCGCTTCGCCCCGCCCGAAGGGGAGGACAAGCGCCCCGCGACCCTCGGGCCAGGTGGTATCCGCGCTGTGACGGACGCACTGCACGAGGCCCTCGACCGTGCGCGCGACGGCGCCGTGCAGGCCATTGCCCTGACCGGCACCGGTCGGGTGTTCCTCGCCGGCGCCGACCTGTCCCTGTTCGCGGACCCCGCCGGTCGTGACCAGGTCGCCCCCATGACCGACGCCGCGCACGAGGCGCAGATGGCGATGCGCACCAGCCCGGTGCCGGTCCTCGCGCACCTGAACGGCGCCGCCCTCGGAGGCGGCCTCGAGGTCGCGCTCATGGCTGACATGCGCACTGCCGCGCCCGGTGTCCGCGGCATTGGCACCCCGGAGACCAGCCTCGGCATCCTCCCCGGCTGGGGCGGCACCACCCTTCTGCCCGCCCTCGTCGGCCCGGAGGCCGCGATCCGCCTCATCCTCGAGGACCCCGCCCGCGACAAGCAGCTGTCGGCTGAGCAGGCCCTCGAGATCGGTCTCATCGACGCCCTCGCCGACGACCTCGAGGCCGCGCTCGACGGATTCGCCACCTTTGTCGCTGCTACCCAGGACGAGTTCGATGAGGATGGTGGCAGCTGGGAGCAGCGCCCCTCGCCGCTGCCCGCGGAGGGGTCCGCGGAGGCCGAGGCACTCGCCGCTGCGCTCGATGCGCCGCACAGCAGCGCGGAGACCCGCCGCCAGTGGGCCGCGCGCCTCGAGCAGAACGGTGCGCCGGCCGTCGCCCGAGCAATGCGAGTGCTGCAGGCCCAGCCGGGTACGGACCTCGCCACTGCTCTCGCTGCGGAGAAGGACGCCATTGTCGACCTCGTCGCGTCCGATGCTGTCACGGCCTCGCTCTATGCCGCGGAGCTGCTGCGTCGCGGCAAGCCCGGGCGCACCCCCGTCGAGGGGGCGAAAGAGATCCGGCGTGTGGGCGTGGCAGGCGCCGGCCTGATGGCCTCTCAGATCGCCGCGACCCTCGCGCTCGGCCTGCAGGTTCCCGTTGTCCTGCGCGATCTCGATCAGGACATCGCGGAGAAGGGCCTTGCCCACGCCCGCGAGGTGGTCGCGGAGGCCGCACGGAAGGGTGTGCTCAGCGAGGAGGACGCCCAGCAGGTCGCCGGCCTGCTCTCCGCCACCGACACCATCCAGGACCTCGCCGATGCAGACCTCGTACTGGAAGCGGTCCCGGAGATCCTCGGGGTGAAGAAGACGGTCTTCGGTGAGCTGGAGGACGTGGTCGCCGAGGACGCGCTGCTGGTCACCAACACCTCCTCCCTGTCGGTTGCGCGGATGGCGGAGGATCTCCGCCATCCGGAGCGGGTCCTCGGCCTGCACTTCTTCAACCCGGTCGCGAAGATGCCGCTGGTCGAGGTCATCCACACCGAAGCGACCGACGAGCAGACCCTCGCCACCGGACGCGAGGTGGTGCGGCGCGTGCGGAAGTTCGCCGTGGCGTCCGCCGACGCCCCGGGGTTCATCGTCAATCGTCTGCTATTCCGCGTGCTCGGCGAGGTCCTGCGCTCCCTGGACGCCGGGGCCGATCCGGAGGAGGTCGACGCTTCCCTGGACGAGCTGGGCCTGCCGATGCGTCCGCTCGCGCTGCTGGACCTGGTGGGCCTCGCCGTCGCCGACCACGTCGGGACGGTGCTGGCCGAGGAACTCGGCAGCGACAGGTTCGTTCCCTCATCGGGTCTGGCGGCGATGAGCGAGCGCGGCGAGCGCTTCACCACCCGCGCGAAGGGTGCAGTGCACCCGTCGGTGAACTCCGTGGTCGCCGAGGTGTTCGGCCAGGGAGACGGGAACGGGACCCGAGGCGCGACCGGCGGCGAGCTGCTCGAACGAGTGCAGGACGCCCTGGCGGAGGAGATCGGCATCATGCTCGATGAGGGCGTGGTGGAACGGCCCGAGCAGATCGACCTCGCTCTGATGCTCGGTGCCGGGTTCCCCCGGCACCGCGGCGGGATCACCCCGTACCTCGACCAGACCGGAGCGGCGGAGCGCGCCGCCGATCGCCGGTTCCACGGGGAGGTCTTCGCTCGCTGAACCCGGTC
>JAUNUA010000176.1 GCA_030538435.1 Brachybacterium sp. | reverse complement strand
GCCGATCCACGTAGGCTCGCCCCATGGCTGACTACACCCGTTGGGAATACCTGACCGTTCCGCTGCTGATCCACGCCACCAAGCAGATCCTGGACAACTACGGCTCCGAAGGATGGGAGCTCGTGCAGGTCGTGCCGGGCCCGAACCCCGAGTCGCTGGTGGCCTACCTCAAGCGTCCCCTGACCGAGGGCTGACCCGATGAGCCGCATCGAGGCGCGCCTCGCCGAGCTCGGGCACCCCCTGCCGGAGGTCGCCGCGCCGGTCGCCGCCTACGTGCCCGCCGTGCGCACCGGCGACCAGATCTGGACCTCCGGCCAGCTGCCGATGGTCTCCGGTTCCCTCGCGCGCACCGGCATCGTCGGGGCCGACGTGAACCCGGACGACGCCGCGGACCTCGCCCGGATCTGCTGCCTGAACGCGCTGGCCGCGATCCGCGCGGAGATCGGCGACCTCGACCGCATCACCCGGGTGATCAAACTCGTCGGCTACGTCGCCTCCGACCCTGCCTTCACCGGGCAGCCCGCCGTGATCAACGGGGCCAGCACCTTCCTCGGTGAGGTCTTCGGCCCCGCCGGCGTCCACGCCCGCTCCGCCGTCGGCGTCGCCGCGCTGCCGCTCGGCGCCCCGGTCGAGCTGGACCTGGTGGTGGAGGTCGACGGCCCGGCAGCGCCATGACGCTGCGCCTGATCTGCCGGACGGCCCCGAATCCCGGGCCGATGACGCTCGCGGGCACCAACACTTACGTGCTGCGCGACGCAGGCCGGGGGATCATCATCGACCCCGGCCCCTCGGATCCGGAGCACCTCCACGCGATCCTCGAGGACGTCGGTCGGTGCGTCGGCATCCTGCTGACCCACCGGCACGCCGACCACGTCGAGGCCGTCCCCGCCCTGCAGCGCCTGCTCGCCGAGCGCGGCACCGAGGACGTCCCCGTCTGGGCGAACGATGCCGATGCCGCCCCCGGCGCGACAGCCCCTCCGGATCGGCTGTTCCTGCGGGGCGACGATGCCCCGGCGAGCGCGGAGGTGATCGCCCTGCCCGGTCACACCGCGGACTCCCTGGGGGTGCTGACGGCCGACGGGGACCTCGTGAGCGGGGACACGCTGCTCGGCGGCTCCTCCACCGTGATCGTTCCACCCGACGGCGACCTCACCGCCTACCTCGCCTCGCTCGAGCGGCTCGCCGCGCTCGCCGAGGCCGGACGCATCCGCGCCCTCCGCCCCGGCCATGGCCGGCCCGACGTCGGCGCGGGCCGAGTGACCGCGGTGATCACGGACGCCCTCGACCACCGCCGTCGGCGGATCGACCAGGTGCGGCGCCTGCACGAGGACGGCACCACGGAGGCGGAGCAGATCGCCGCCGAGGTCTACGGGAGCGCCCTGCCGGAGGCCCTGCGTCGCTCCGCGCTCTGGAACGTCGAGGCGGCCCTGCGCCACCTCGGTCTCGCCTGATCGGACAGCGACCCCATCGGCATCCACCTCTGATCCCGACCGGCCACGACGAAGCCCCGGTCCCTGCCGGGGGGCCGGGGGCTTCGTCCGTGGACGGCGGGACTGTCAGCGGGCGCGGCGGCGCAGACGCTCGATGTCCTGCAGCAGCACCGCCCGGGCCTCCAGACGGATCCAGCCGCGCGAGGCGAAGTCCGCCAGCGCCTTGTTGACGGTCTCGCGGGAGGCGCCGACCAGCTGGGCGAGCTCCTCCTGGGTGAGGCCGTGGGCGACCATCACGCCGTCGTCGGTCTGACGACCGAAGCGCTGGGCGAGATCCAGCAGGTTCTTGGCCACGCGACCGGGGACGTCGGCGAACACCAGGTCCGCGAGCGACTCGTTGGTCTTGCGCAGGCGCCGGGCGAGGCTCGCCAGCAGGTGCCGGGCCACCTCGGGGCGCTGCGCGAGCACGCGGTACAGGTCCTGCTGGGTCAGCGAGTACAGCGTGGTCTCCGCGACAGCGGTCGCGGATGCGTTGCGGGGCGCCGGGTCGAACAGCGACAGCTCGCCGAGGGTCTCACCCGGGCCGAGCACGGCGAGGAGGTTCTCGCGGCCGTCACCCGAGGCGTGCCCCACCTTCACCTTGCCCGTTCCCAGGATGAACAGTCGATCGCCCTGATCGCCCTCGCGGAAGATCACGGCTCCGCGGTGGTAGTCCTCCTGATGCATCGACGCCAGGACGGCCTGCTTGCCGTCGTCGTCGAGTGCAGCGAACAACGGCGACGAACGTACGATGTTCTCGTCCACTGATCCTCCTGGATGTCGGGTCCCGAGGGCCGGGACAGGGTCTTCCGACACTATTGTGTCTTATCGAACCGCTGAGCGGGTGGGCACGGTCACAGCGAGCCGCTGCGCGCCTGGTCATCCCGGAAGGAGCCGCCACCCGTGCACGCTCCTCAGGTTGTCCCCGGCTCCGAGTCTGCGGGGAGTGCACCGCTGCGGGAAGTCGCGGCGCGGCTCGCGCACACCTACCCCGAGGCCCGCACCGAGCTCGACCACGAGGACGCCTTCCAGCTGCTGGTCGCGACCGTGCTGTCCGCCCAGACCACCGATGTGCGGGTGAACGCCGTGACCCCCGCCCTGTTCGCCCGGTGGCCGGATGCGCGCGCCCTCGCCGCCGCCGGTGAGGATGAGCTGGAGCCGCATCTGCGGCCGCTCGGCATGGGGCCCACCCGCGCGCGCCGCCTGGCCGCCCTCGGCCGGGCCCTCACCGCAGATCACGACGGCACCGTCCCCTCCGAGCAGTCGGCGCTGGAGAGCCTGCCCGGGGTGGGCCGGAAGACGGCGCTGGTCGTCCGCGGCGCCTGGTTCGGCCAGTCCGCGCTCGCCGTCGACACCCACGTGATGCGCCTCGCCGGGCGTTTGGGATGGACGGAGCGCACGACGGCGGGGCCGGTCGAGCGGGACGTCGTCACCCGCGCCGAGGCTGCCGATCGTGAGGCCGCGGAGGGTCCCACGGACCTCAGCGACCTGTCGCTGCGGCTGATCCTGCTGGGGCGTCGCATCTGCACCGCGCGCCGCCCTGACTGCCCCGCATGCCCCCTGCAGGACGTGTGCCCCTCCAGCACGGGGGACACCGCGTGAGTGCCACGGAGCTGCGCGCCGGTATGCCCGACGGGCCGCCCGTCGACCTGCCCGCGTTCCTCGCGCCACTGGCGGAGCGCGCACGGCGCGGGACCGACGTGCTCGCCGAACCCCTCGTCGCGGTGCCCGAGCAGTGGGAACCGCGGCGCAGTGCCGTGCTGCTGCTCATCGTCGGCACCCGTCTGGACAATGCCCAGCTCGTACTCGAGGAACGCAGCCACCGGATGCGCTCGCAGCCCGGCCAGTACGCCCTCCCCGGGGGCCGCATCGAGGAGGAGGACCCGGACGACATCGCCGGAGCCCTCCGCGAGGCCGCGGAGGAGACAGGACTGCGACCCGCAGATGTCGCGGTGCTCGGTGCGTTCGCCCCGATCCCCATGCCCTGGCGCAGCTACAGCGTCCGGCCCGTCCTTGCCTGGGCACCGCATCCGCCCGCCCTCGACGCGATCGACCCCGCCGAGGTCGCGAGCATCACCTGGGCACCGCTTCTCGGTACCGGGTCCCTCACTGACCCCCGGGTCCGAGGTCTCGGCGTGTACGGCGGGCACGAGGTCGGCATCTGCTTCGACCTCCCGGAGGATGCCTTCGTCTGGGGTTTCACGGCGATGATCGTCGACGCTGTCCTCGAGGCCCTCGCCCCGCAGCTCCTGACCGCGTCCCGGACCGAGCTGCCGCGGCGAGCTGTGCCCGACAGCCGCGGCCGACCCGGCCTATGACGCCCGCGCGGTCATCTGTAGACTGATCGACGCGCCGACGCGGGGCAACAGCCCGCGCGACCCGGACAGCTCGGACCCCGGGCCGACGGGATGAGCGCTCACGACCAGCAGCATCGCGCCTCCGGGGCGCCCTCACATCCAAAGGACGGGACCGCTCGTGCCACGTGGCAAGGTGAAGTTCTTCGACGCCGACAAGGGATTCGGCTTCCTCACCGCCGAGGATGGCGGCAGCGTCTACGTGCGCCAGACCGCCCTGCCCGACGGCGCCACCACGCTGCGCCCTGGCACCGCGGTCGACTTCGACGTCGCCGATGGGCGTCGCGGGCCGCAGGCCCTGTCGGTCCGACTGGTCGACCCCGCCCCCTCGGTGATGCGTGCCCGCCGCAAGAAGCCCGAGGACATGGCCGTGGTGGTGGAGGACCTGATCCGACTTCTTGACGACACCTCCAACGGCCTGCGCCGCGGCCGCTACCCGGACCGCGGTCACGCCGAGAAGATCGCCAGCGTGCTGCGCGCCGTCGCCGACGACATCGAGGCCTGATCCGTGTACTCCCCCCGAACCACCGCCCCGGACTCCCCCCGCGCCGGAGCCCGCCCGCCGCGCAAGCGCCTGGACGCGGTCAGCGCGAACGCCATCGACCTCGCCCACGCCGCCCTGCTGGACGTCACCGACCCGGGCCAGGTCGGGGACCACCTCCGCGTCGAGGCGAGCGGCGAGCGCATGGTCACCCACGTCTTCGAGTGCACCATGCCGGGGTACCGCGGCTGGTTCTGGGTGGTCGTCCTGACCCGCGCTCCCCGCGCCAAGGCTCCCACTGTCTCCGAGACCGCCCTGCTGCCGGGGGATGACGCCCTGCTCGCACCCGACTGGGAACCCTGGTCGGAGCGGCTGCTGCCCTCAGACGTCGGCGCCGACGACCTGCTGCCCTTCACCGAGGACGACATCCGCCTCGAGCCCGGCTACCAGCAGACCGACGACCGCGAGGCCGACCGGGTGGCGCTCTGGGAGCTGGGCCTCGGACGCGAACGGGTGCTCTCGCCCGTCGGCCGGACCGAGGCTGCCGAGCGCTGGCTGGACGGGGACTTCGGGCCCCGCGAGACCAGCCGCCGGGGTCGCCGCGGCGCGGTGAAGGCCCAGTGCTCCAGCTGCGGATTCCTCTCCCAGCTCTCCGGTTCGCTCCGCCAGGAGTTCGGCGTGTGCACCAACGAGTGGTCCCCGGCCGATGGCCGCGTTGTCTCCCTGCGCTACGGGTGCGGAGCCCACAGCGAGACAGGCAAGGAGGAGGCGCGACCGGCGGATGACGGCTCCGCGCCGGTGATCGGCGACGACATCGAGTTCGAGGCCACGGAGCCTGCCACCGATGACGCACCGGCCGCAGACACGAAGGACGCGGACGAAACCGCACCCGAGGTCGTCGAGACGCCCGCACCCGAGACCGCG
>JAUNUA010000175.1:2896-5242 GCA_030538435.1 Brachybacterium sp. | reverse complement strand
CGGCACCGTCGGGAGCGCGCTCGCGTACTCGCCCGCGAGGGAGGGATCCATGAGCTCGGCGGTCACCCGGTCATTGTCCTCCCCGAGGTGAGGCTCGGATCAACGCGCAGACAGCTCCCCGGTCCGTGTCAACGACGCCCCGGTCCCGACCACGCTCTCGGTCGATCCGTCCGGCAGGACGATCTCGGCTTCAATGCCATCGGGGACGGTTGCCTCCAGCGCGATTCGATCGCCGTCGACGCTCCAGGAGACCTCGATCCGGCCATGCCGGGAGTCGTAGGCCCCCCGCGCCCAGTCGATCCCCGGTCCGGGAGTCGGCTGGATGCGGATCCGGGAGTACCCGGGGGCGGCGGGCCTGATCCCGAGCACCACCTGGTACACCCAGTCGGCGACGGCACCGAGTGCGTAGTGGTTGAAGCTGGTCATCTCCCCGGGATTGATGGATCCGTCGGGGAGCATGGAGTCCCAGCGCTCCCAGATGGTCGTCGCTCCCATCGAGACCGGATAGAGCCACGAGGGGCACTCGGTCTCCAGCAGCAACCGGTAAGCGTCCTCGATGTGACCGGTCTCGGACAGGGCCCAGGTGATGTAGGGCGTGCCGGCGAAGCCGGTGGAGACCCGGTACCCGGCCTCGCGCACGAGTTCGCTGAGCCGCTCACCGGCAGCGCGGCGCATGTCCTCGGAGAGGATGCCGAACACGATCGCGAGAGAATACACAGTCGTGGCATCGGACAGGATGCGTCCGTTGTCCTGCAGGTAATGCTCGGTGAACGCATCCCGTGTCCGGTCTGCGAGGCCCTGCCAGCGCTCCACGTCGGCATCTTCGCCGATCAGGCGGGCCACCTCGGCGGCGAAGGTCGCTGAACGGAACAGGCAGATGAGGGCCACAACTCGCTTGTCTGCCTTCGCGGCGTCCGCCTTCTCCGGCGGGGCGTCCGGGTCCAGCCAATCGCCGAACTGCCAGCCCGTGTCCCATAGCCCGTTGGGGGAGAGGGCCTTATTGACCGACTCGAGATGCAGGACCATACCGGGGTACTGCTCTCGGAGGCGGTCGAGGTTGCCGTACGCGTGCCATAGCGCTTGGGGAACCCACACGGCGGCATCGCCCCAGATGGCAGTCGCTCCGGTCCAGCTTTCAGCGTCGACTGTGAAATCCTCCGGAAAGGTGGCGTATTTCAGGATGTCGGGCACGACGAAGGGCACGTATTCTGCGGGGTTCGCACGGGTCTCAGCGGCAAGGTCCAGCAGCCAGTTGTGCAGGAAATCGTCGACATCGAACTGGAACGCGGCCGTTGCCGCGTAGGCGGCGATGTCCCCGGTCCAGCCCAGGCGCTCGTCGCGCTGAGGGCAGTCGGTAGGAACGGCCAGGAAGTTCCCCTTCTGGCTCCACACGGAGTTCCGGATGAGCTGGTCGAGGCCCTCGTGTGAGGACTCGAACCAGCCGGTGCGGGGGGTGTCGGAATGGACGACCACGGCCTCGATGTCATCCGGGGTGAGTTCGCCGGGCCAACCGCTGACCTCCGCGTAGCGAAACCCGTGGAAGGTAAAGGTGGGTTCGAAGGCCTCGCCCGAGGGGTCGCCGGTGAGGATCAGGCGGTCCGTTGCCTCCGCGCTGCGCAGGGGCCTGGTGCCCAGCTCCTCGTTCTCCAGGACCTCAGCGTGGCGCAGAGTGATCTCGGTGCCTTCCGGTCCGGCCACAGTGAAGCGCAGCCATCCGACGAGGTTCTGCCCGAAGTCCAGCAGCGTGTTACCGCCGGGGGAGGTCCAGATCTTTTCGGGTCGGAGCACCTCCTGGCGGCAGATGAGGGGGGAGGCCTGAGGGATGAGGGTCGACCGGTCGACCTCGAGAGCGCGCACAGGAGCAAGTTCTCCGGGATCCTGGCGGCGGTCCTCGCGCTGACCGTCGTACAGGGTCGCGAAGGTGATGGGTGTGCTTTCGCTCCGCCAGTCCTCTCCAGTGAGGACTTCTTGCGTGGAGCCATCCTTGTAGGTGATGGTCAGAGCTGCGAGCAGGCCGGGTTCTGACCCGTAGTTCGCGTCGGCGTTCCGAAACCCGAAGTCACCGTTCCACCAGCCGCGTCCCAGCAGTACCCGCAGGGTGTGGTCGCTGTCCGTGCCGTCCTGGAGCAGGGACGAGACGTCGAACTCCTGGACCTGAAGGCGGCTTTCGTAGACCGTCCATCCGGGGTTCAGCACACTGTCGGTCACAGCGGCCCCGTCGATGCTTGCCTCGTAGATTCCGTGTGCGGTGGCGCGGAGAACTGCGCCGGAGATCTCGGAGGGGGCGTTCTCGAGCTCGAAGCGCACGCCCAGGGCGGCGACACCCGCGACGGGGTGGGCCGGTGC
>JAUNUA010000175.1:0-2796 GCA_030538435.1 Brachybacterium sp. | reverse complement strand
CGAGCTCGAAGCGCACGCCCAGGGCGGCGACACCCGCGACGGGGTGGGCCGGTGCGATCATCTCGGCCCGGGAGAGGGCCTGCTGGAGGTCACCGGCTGTCATGGGGCGAGTGGTCGTCATGGCACATCCTCGGGCTCGGACTCACTGGTACGGGAACATGCGGCGATCACGGGGTGAAACGTCTCAACAAACTATCCCCCAGAGGCGCTCCGGGGCAACGGTCTCTTGGCCTGGCACCATGACGGGATACGGTCTCGGGTGCGGGGATCCAAGACCGGAGGAGCGGACGTGCAGACGCGTGCAGTGAGCATCAAGGACGTTGCCCGGCGAGCGGGCGTCAGCATCGGCACCGTGTCGAACGTCTTGAACAGGCCGGAGATCGTCTCCCCCGCACGGCGCGAGCTCGTGGAGGCCGCTGTACGAGAGCTCGGCTACGTGCGCAACGATGCGGCGCGCCAGCTCAAGGTGGGACGCTCCCGGACCGTCGGTGCGATCGTGCTCGACGCGGGAAACCCCTTCTACGGCCAGCTCGTGACAGGCATCGAAGCGGCAGCCGAAGGTTCCTCCCTGGCCGTGATCTCCGGAAGTTCGGGCCACCGCGAAGAACGGGAGAGGCTGTACCTGACGCTGTTCGAAGAACAGCGCGTGCGGGGCATCCTCCTTGCATCCGCCGGGGGGACCGGAGAGCTCATTGAGACCATACGTCGCAGGGGGACGCCAGTCGTCCTGGTCGAGGACGAGCGTGGAGCGACCGGGGGCTCCTCGGTGTCCGTGGACGACGTGCTTGGCGGCGAGCTGGCGGTCGAGCACTTGGCAGGCCTCGGTCGCCGACGGATCGGTGTGGTCGCCGCCCGGATGGATGTGCGTCAGGTGGCAGATCGCGTGAGAGGAGCCCAGCGCGCCGCCTCTGCGGCGGGGGTTGATCTCGAGGTGATCGATGCAGCGGATCCGAGCGTTCTGGCCGGCCGACAGGCCGGAGAGGAGATCGTCGCGCGCACTCGAGCCGAGCAGCCGGATGCGGTGTTCTGCATTAACGATCTTCTGGCGATGGGGGTTATGCAGGCCCTTGCCTTCCGGCACCGGATCGCCGTGCCGGAGCAGATCGCTCTGGTCGGGTACGACGACATCGAGTTCGCCCAATCGACGGTCGTTCCGCTCACCTCGGTCGCCCAGCCCGCAGAGCTGATGGGCCGCACCGCTCTCGCGCTCCTCGAGGAAGAGATCGCTGATCCGGATTCGGAGCATCGGCACGTGCGTTTCGCGCCTCAGCTGGTCGTCCGGTCATCGTCGACCGGGTGACGGATCGGCGGGGAGTCGAGAAAGAACCGTACCTCCGTAGACTCGCGGGTATGGGACCGGCCGACGATCGCGACGACGCCCTGACCAGCTACACCCGTGACGAGCCCCGCGCCCAGCAGCTGGATAGGAACTGGAACGAGCTGCTTCAGGAGATCCGCGTGATCCAGACGGGCTCACAGATCCTGGCGGCGTTTCTCATCGTTCTGCCCTTTCAGGCGCGCTTCGAGGAGCTCGACACCCTCCAGACCGGCTGGTACCTCGGTCTGTTGACGGTGTCGCTGGCGATCGTCGGGATCAATCTTGCCCCCGTCAGCCTCCATCGCAAGCTGTTCGGCCGCCGCGTGAAGGGCGAGGTCGTCCGAATCGCCGACACGATGCTCAAGTTCTCCCTGGCGATGCTGGGGCTGCTCCTGGTGGGGGTGGCCGTCTTCATCTTCGACGTCGTCGTCTCCCGGACAGCCGGGCTCATCGCCGGGGTGGGTCTGGGGACATTGGTGATCGGGCTGCAGTTCGCCTACCCGGCGCTCATCGCGCGGCGGGGCTGACCGCCGGGCCGGAACGTCTCCAGCTCGACACCGCCCCGCACAACGGCACGCAGGGCCGCATGGCCCTCGGGGAGGACACCGAGTCCTTGCGCCTGCATCGCCACGTTGCCGAGCGCCGTGGCCTCCACCGGTCCTGCCGCTACGTCCAAACCCGTCGCGTCGGCGGTGAGCTGGTTCAGCAGTGCGTTGCGGCTCCCCCCGCCGACCACGTGCAGCCGCTTCGGCCATGGGACCCCCGCGATCTCGCATGCCTCCTGCAACGTGTCCCGGTAGGCCACGGCCAGGGAATCGACGATGCAGCGGGTCACCTGGGCCGGGGACCTGGGGCCGTCGTCCGCTCCGTCCTCGGGACGGGCGACCTCACGGATCCGCGTCGCCATCTGGCCGGGAGCGAGGAACGCCGGATCCGTAGCGTCGATGCGCCACCGGCCGGCCTCCTCACGAGCCGCGTCCTCCAACAGTGCGATAAGGCCAGGGTCGAGGCCGTCGGCGGCCCACTCCCGTCGGGATTCCTGCAGTAGCCACATGCCCATGACGTTCTTCAGGAATCGGACCGAACCGGGCGTGCCCCCCTCGTTGGTGAATCCTGCCGTTCGCGCCGACTCCGTCGCGACGGGGTCCTTCAGCTCGATCCCGACCAGGGACCAGGTGCCCGAGGAGATGTAGGCCAACGGCCCGGCACCCTCGGCCAGGGCGGGGACAGCGAGCACTGCAGAAGCGGTGTCGTGCGAGCACACGGCGATCACGGGAACACTGGCGGTCGTGAGGTCGGCGACGATGTCCTCTCTCACCAACCCGATCACCTCGCCGGGATCAATGAGGGGGGCGAACAGCGTCGCGTCGACGCCTGCCGCCGCGAGCAGCTCGGGTGACCAGTCCTGCGTGCGTGCGTCGACCATTCCGGTGGTGGAGGCATTCGTGCGCTCCGTGCGTCGTTCGCCGGTCAGCAGG
>JAUNUA010000174.1 GCA_030538435.1 Brachybacterium sp. | reverse complement strand
GTGACCGCGGCTTCTGCGGCGGTGGTCTCCATCGAGCCGGTGCCGCCGCCGTTGACGAACTCCAGCTCGGTGAGCTCACGGATCGCGGCGACCGCCGCGGCCCGACGGTGCGCGATCTCTCGCGCCGAGAGCGCCTGCATGGCGCGGACGGCGAGGGGGTAGGGCCCGCGTCCCGCGTTGCCGACCCCGGCGATCTGGCCCTCGTAGGCCATGATCCCGCGCAGGTGCAGCTCGGGACGGTCGAGGACCTCCCGGGCGAGGCCGCGCAACCCCTCGGGAGTGCGGCACGGGGAACGCAGGGCCCCGAAGCGCACTCCGGGCAGCGGCGCGTAGGAGACGTCCAGCTCCAGGGCGACGCGCAGGCGGGCCCCGGGCGGGAGGACGTCCGCCGTGATGGCGCGGAGCAGTTCCAGGTGTGCGACCTCGTCGACCATCACGGTGATTCGTTCGCGCGCGTCGTCGTCCGCGGCGAGGGTGCGCAGGGCCCGGGCGTCGACACTGGGGTAAGCGACCACGATGTCGCGGATCCCACCGGCGGCCAGGTGGAGCGCCTCGGGCAGGGTGTAGGCAAGCACACCGCGGACGCCGGGATGGGTGAGCGCGCGGTCCATCAGGGCACGGACCCGCACAGACTTGGAGGCGATCCGGACGGGTATGCCGCCTGCGCGGCGCACGAGCGCGTCGAGGTTCGCGTCGAAGGCGTCGAGGTCGAGGACCGCTACAGGCCGCTCTTCGACCTCGGCGGCGGCGAGGGCGTTCTCGAGGACGGCAAAGAAACCGGGGCGTGGCTCCTGCGCGGGATCTACAGCGCCCCGGCCGGCGCTCATGCCCGGCGGCGGGCCAGGACGGCGTCGAGGTCAAGGTCCGCGGCAGGTGTCTCGACGTCGGCTTCATCGGCGCGGTCTGCCTCGTCGGTCTCCAGGGGCATCGCCGTGGAGCCGAGGACGCTGGCGCGGTGCGCGACATGGCGGCTCGCCAGGTCCTCGACCTCGCCGCGCAGGGAGTATGCGGGGCGGGGCACGGGGCGCGGGGTCCAGGTGCGGGGCACCGAGGTGGGGATGACCTCGGTGTCCTGCGGGTCCAGCGTGGCGGGCGCACGGGTGGCGCGGTCGCCGAGATCGGCGGGGGCCTCCGGGGCGGTCAGGGCCGGAGTCTCCGGTGCCGAGTGGACCTGGCGAGCGTGCGGCGCGACGGGGCGGCGGCGGGCCTGCTCTCGGCGGGCGAGCTCCGCGCGGCGCAGGCCGACGATGTAGGCGGCGAGCAGCGCCATCGGCAGCAGGGGCAGCCACAGCGGGAGGGGCCCGAGAACGGCGAGCAGCACCGTCAGGGCGGAGATGCCGGCGAGGGCCAGCAGAACGGTCTTCTTCACCGAGCGGGTGCGGGCGACCTCTGCGGCGTGGTCGACGCGCAGCACCGGTGTCTGGTCGACGCGGGTCCGGCGCGTCGGGTCCGCGGGGCGCTTCAGCAGCCGATTGTGGTTCATGGCGAAGGACACCTCGTGATCGTGGCGGGGAGATGCGGAGCGTAGGGCCAGTGGTCGGGCAATGGGAGAGGCATTCATCCGCTCCGCCGCCCGGGAGGCCCCCATCACGTCCCGTCGCTCGGCGATCCGCGGCACGGCGTAGCAGATCCACATGAGCAGCAGAAGGGCGAACAGGACCGCCCCGAGGTTGAAGGACTCCACACCCCAACCCTAATGACATTGTTGTGATTCAGCAGGTCAGCACTGGCGCGTGTCGTGCCGCGGATCACCCGGGCGCCTCAGCCAGCGGTGGGCGTGCCAGCATGAAGCATGGCCACCCCTCTTCCCGCGATCGAACAGAAGGCAGCGTTGCGCCGATCCCTGCGCGTCGAGCGACGCCGGCAGTACCGCGAGAACCCCGCCGCGGTAGAGCGGCGAGGCCGCGAGAGCCAGGCGCTCCTGCACCACCTCGACTGGCTGCGGTCGGCTCTGGAGTCAGCACGCGCCGCCCGATCGGACACCGGTGATGCGGCACCCCTCATCGCCGCCTTCCATCCCACCGCGGACGAACCCGACCTGCTGCCGCTGGTGCGAGCACTGATCGAGGATGGCGCCCGCGCGGTGTTCCCCGTCGCCGCGGGGCGTGAGCTGGAGTGGGGCACCTGGGACGGCGACGCCACCTTCGTGCGGTCGACAGGGCGCGGGTTCGGCCTGGAACCCCCCGGGAGGAGGCTCGGCACCGATGCCCTCGCGTCCGCTGCGCTGGTGCTCGCCCCGGCCGCAGCGGTCGACAGATCGGGCACACGGCTCGGCCACGGGGGCGGCTATTACGACCGCGCGCTCGGGTACCGGATGCCTTCCACGCCGGTGATCGCTGTGGTCCACCCCTCCGAGGTGCTTCCGGCCGGGATGATCCCGCGCTTGGACCACGACGTCCCGGTCGATGCCGCCCTCACCGCGGAGGGTCCCGTGGTGCTGCGGCCGGAGAGTGCGGGCGGCGGTATGCTCTGCCGGGGCACGTGAGCCGGCGTGCCCGCACCACCCCCGGAGGAACCGTGCCCACGTATGTCTACGCCTGCAAGAACTGCGGGCATCAGTTCGAGCAGCATCAGAGCTTCAGCGACGACGCCCTGACCCGTTGCCCCGCCTGTGAGCAGGAGTCCCTGCGGAAGGTGTTCAACAGCGTCGGGATCGTGTTCAAGGGATCCGGCTTCTACCGCACGGACTCCCAGAGCACCACCGGCTCGGCGAAGACGGGCGACGCGGGGAAGGCGGCCGAATCGGGGAAGTCGAGCGAGTCCACCAGCTCCTCGTCGTCTTCGTCCTCCTCGGAATCAACGGCCACCGCGAGCTCGAGCGGTTCATCGTCGTCCACCTCCGCCGGGACCTCTGGGACCGGTGGCACGAGCGCCGCATCGGCCTGAGGGCGCGTTTCCTCCCCACGCCCCACTTCTCCACACTCCCCGTACGACCGATCGGCGCGCGGGTTTCGGGTGCCTAGCCTTCCGGCATGCCCCCGTCGCACGCCCGACCCACGCCCCCCGTCCGCACGCCCTTCTCCCAGGGCCGCCTCGCCGCCTGGCGACGGGCGGTGCGGCGACGCCGACGCCCCCTTGCGCTGCTCGGGATCCTCGCACTGCTTACGGCGAGCATCCCCGCGTTGATCAGCACCGCGCCGCCCACAGTCCCGGTACTGGTCGCTTCCGGTGACCTGAAAGCCGGCCATGCGCTCACGTCCGCTGACCTGACGCACGTGGAGATCGCTGAGGACCTTGTCCCGCCTGCGGCGCATGACCCGGGTGAGGATGCCGATGGCCGGGTCCTCGCCGCCGCAGTCCCTGAGGGGGCGGTGCTGATGTCTGGGCACCTCTCACCGGATGGGACGCCTGCGCGAGACGGCACGAGGTCTGCGGTTCTCATCCCGGTAGCAGCGCCGCTCGCCGCACACCTCGCCCCCGGCTCCCTCGTGGATGTCATCACGCGGACCCCGGAGAATCCGGGATCTGTCACCGTGCGCGCCGAGGTCCTCACGATCGAGGAAAGCGGCACTGACCAGCCAGCATTCGCCGGGAACGGCGTCGCGGGGACCGTTCCGGTGATGGTGTTGGTGGAACCCGCACGAGCGTCGGATATAGCCGATGCCACATTTGCGGGGAGTGTTTTCCTGGCACTCAGAGGATAGATTCACCGAGGCACCACATCCGGTGCATCCCCGACCTTTTCCCCGGAAGGACACCCATGAAGGGCTTCAAGGACTTCGTCATGCAGGGCAACGTCATCGACCTCGCGGTCGGTGTCGTGATCGGCAGCGCCTTCACCGCGCTGATCGGCGCCTTCGTCTCCAACCTCATCGAACCGGTCGTGAATGTCTTCGGCGGCTCCAACGTCGACGGCTTCGCGTTCCGCATCATCCAGGACAACGAGGGCACCCTGGTCAACCTCGGCGCCGTGATCTCCGCGATCATCGCGTTCCTGATCACCGCCGCCGTCGTCTACTTCGTGTTCGTGATGCCGATCGCGAAGGCCCGCCAGCTGGCTCGTGTCCGCCGCGGCCTGCCGGCCGAGGAGGAGTCCGCTGCCCCCGAGGACGTCGTGCTCCTCGAGGAGATCCGCGACCTGCTCCGCCAGCAGAACGGCATCGCCCCGGAGGCCGGGACCACCGAGGACCCGCGCATCTGATTCGCGCCCAGCGCACCGCGCCTGCTCCCCCGGGGAGCTGATCGACGGGGCGGGACCCGACCGGGTCCCGCCCCGTCTCTGCGTCCGGTAGCGTCTCTGATCGTGCCCGACCCGACCCGACCTGCGCACCCGGAGCGCCATTCCGCGCTCAGCAGCGCGCAGGTGGACGCAGTGATCTCCTGGTACGGGGAGAACGCCCGCGACCTGCCGTGGCGCTCCCCGGAGGCGAGTCCGTGGTCGATCCTGGTCTCCGAGATCATGCTGCAGCAGACGCCCGTGGTGCGGGTCCTCCCCCGCTGGCAGGCATGGATGGAGCGCTGGCCCGCACCATCGGATCTTGCTGCCGCCCCCAAGGCCGAGGTCCTGCGGATGTGGGACCGGCTCGGCTACCCGCGCAGGGCACTGCGCCTCATCGAATGCGCCCGGGCGATCGTCCGCGACCACGACGGTGTGGTCCCCGCCGACGAGGTGACGCTGCGGGCGTTGCCCGGGATCGGTGAGTACACCGCCGCGGCGATCGCCGCGTTCGCCCACGGGCAGCGCGCCGTTGTCGCGGACGTCAACATTCGCCGGGTCCTCGCCCGGGCTGTCACCGGGACAGCGCAGCCGGGCGCGAGCGTCACGGCGACGGAGCGAGAGCTCACGCGGTGCACTCTGCCGGTTGGCAGTGAACGCAGCGTCCGCTGGAACCAGGCCGTCATGGAGCTCGGGGCGCTGGTGTGCACCGCCCGCTCCCCCGCATGCAACGCGTGCCCGCTCGCGGCCCCCGCGGCGCCCGGCGAAAAAGGCTGCGCGTGGCTCGCCGCGGGAAGACCGGCACCGTTGTCACCGCGCCGCCGGCAGGAGTTCACCGGAACGGACCGCCAACTCCGCGGGCAGATCATGGCGTTGTTGCGCGCGCGGGGTGACGCACCTTGGGAGGACATCGTGGCGCTCGATCCTGCGGACACCGCGAGGGTGGAGCGCTGCGCGGCGTCCTTGGTGAGCGACGGGCTCGCGGTCCGGGATCCCGGAGGCCAGGATCTGTCACTCCCGTGAGGGCGAGGAATGTCCGCTATACGATACTGGTGTAGTACCGGAGGGATCACCCTCCTGTCCCTCGTCGCT
>JAUNUA010000173.1 GCA_030538435.1 Brachybacterium sp. | reverse complement strand
GCGCCCTCCACCGGGAGCTCGCCGCGACCGATCCGGAGGCCGCCGCGATGATCGGCCCCGCCGACGCCCGCCGCATCGTGCGCGCGCTGGAGGTCGGTCACCTCACCGGGCAGAGCTTCCGCGCGTTCCTGCCCCGACCGCACTACCGGGATGCCGGTACGGTGCAGCTCGGAATCCGGCGCACGCGCGGGGACCTGCACGATCGGATCGAGCGCCGTGTGCACGCCATGCACGAGGCGGGACTGCTGCAGGAGATCCGGGCTCTGCGCCTGCGGGGCCTCGACGAAGGAGCCACCGCGCGACGCGCGATCGGCTACGAACAGGGCCTAGCGGTCCTCGACGGCGCGATGACCTGCGAGGAGGCGCTCGATTCGACCATCGCCGGGACCCGCAGGCTGGTCCGCAAGCAGGACACCTGGTTCCGTCGCGACTCCCGCGTGCACTGGCTCGACGCTAAGACCGATGCCACCGTCGATCAGCTCACCGACGCCGCCCTCTCCCACCTCTCGGACCGCGACCCGCATTAGGCTCACCACCATGACCGACGCCCCCGCTACCGCGCGCCAGCGCCTCCCCTTCGCCAAAGGACATGGGGCGCGCAACGACTTCGTCCTCATCGAGGACGTCGACGGTGCGCTTGACCTCACCGCGGAGCAGGTCGCCCGCCTCGCTGAGCGCACCGCGGGGCTGGGGGCCGACGGCGTCATCCGCGTGGTCCGCACCGCTGCTCCGGGGGCGGGAATCGACCACGCGCTCGCAGCGGACACCGGCGCCGATGCCGACGTCCCGGAGTGGTTCATGGACTACCGCAACGCCGACGGGTCGCTGGCGGAGATGTGCGGGAACGGCACCCGCGTCTTCGCTGCTTACCTCGACCATGCCGGGCTGCTCGCGAAGGAGACCGCAGCCAGCGGGACCTTCGACATCCAGACCCGCGCGGGGCTCCGGCGCATCGACCTCATCGAGCGCCCGACCGGCGGTGGCGCCACCTGGCAGATCCGCACCGGGATGGGCCACGCACGAATGCCTGGCACCGGCCGCGCCGTCCGGATCGCCGGACGGGACCTTGCCGCAGTCGATGTCGATCTGGGCAACCCCCACACCGTCGTCATGCTCCCGGAGGACCTCGCGCTCGAGGACCTCGACCTCACCCATCGTCCGCCGCTGAACCCCGACCCCGCCGACGGCGCGAACATCGAGTTCGTCGTCACCCGGGGGACGCGGCACATCGCGATGCGGGTGTTCGAGCGCGGCTCGGGAGAGACCCTTGCCTGCGGCACCGGGGCCTGCGCAGCCGCGGTCGCCGCGGCGCAGGCCGCGAACGACGACACCCGCGAAGCGTGGCGTGTCGACCTGCCCGGCGGCACGCTGACGGTCGGGTGGACTGAGGATGGCACGGTCACCCTCTCCGGGCCCGCCGAACTCGTCGCCGAAGGCACGGTGCTCCTGTGAGGCGGACTCTCACTCGGTCGTGACCGTGACCCCCGAGGGCGCCGGATGCAGCCGGGTCAACTCCAGCAGCAGCTCGACCGCGTCGATGTCACCCTCGAGGACAGCGTCGGACGCCGGGGAGAGCCCGGCCCCCGTGAGCACCGCCGCCTTCAGGTGCCGGGTGCCCACGGCCAGGGTCGCCGATGTGCCGGACAGGTCGCTCGCCCGGCTCAGCGTGGTCGCGGTGGCGGTCATGGACGCCAGGTAGGGGACAGGATCCGGGACGGGCGTGTGCCGGGAGTCCGTCAGCAGCAGTCCGACCGAGACGGGCGGCCCGGCGTCGGTCCGCGCGCGGGCGTGCGCGCGCATCGTCAGCATCAGGGTGTCCGGGCTCATGTCCGCGTCCCAGGGGAGGGCGGGGGAGACGACCGCCCACGACGCCAGGGCGGCGTTGACGCCTTCGAGCCCGTGGCCCCAGGGGGTCAGTTCGTAGAACGCGGTGCGCACCGGCCGGTGCCCGCGCTGTCGTCGGGCGACGCCGCTCGCCACCAGCTCCTGCAGCCGTCGCGTGAGGACGGTCGGGCCGATGCCGAGGATGTCCCGCTGGAGGTCGACGAATCGTTTGGGGCCCAGGAGCAGTTCGCGCACCACGATCATGGTCCAGCGGTCACCGATGAGATCGAGGGCGTGGGCTGCGGCGCACCCGTCGTTGTAGGAACCGTATGTCCGCCTTTCCGCCATTGACACAATCTACTACATAATATGTAGTGTCTACTACAACAACTGTAGTGAGGAGTCCGGTATGGATCAGTTGGCGCTGTGGGGCGCGACGCATGGGGCGCGGCGCGAGCTGGCGCAGGACCTGTCCACCATCACCTCCTCCCAGTGGTGCCACCGGACGCTGTGTGGGGACTGGGATGTCGAGCACGTCCTCGCCCACCTGACCGCCGCCGCGTCCACGGGACCTGCCGCGTGGGTGCGAAGCATCCTCTGGGCTGGATTCCGGCCCGCCGTGCACAACCAGCGGCGCCTCCGCGAGCACCTCGGGGCCACCCCCGAGGAGACACTCGAGCGCTTCCGGGCGGTGATCACCTCCTCCGTCGCGCCGTCGAAGGATCTGCCGGCCTACCTCGGTGAGGTTCTCGTCCACGGCGAGGACATCCGGCACCCCCTGGGGATGTCGAGCGTGTGCGATGTCGGCGCCGCTACCGAGGTCGCTCGGTTCTACGCCGCCCGGAACTTCACCGTACGGAGCAAGTCCGTCGCGTCCGAGCTGCGTCTGCGCGCGAGCGACGGGCCCTTCGACGCGGGCGCCGGACCCGAGGTGGTCGGGCCGACCCTGGCCCTGCTCATGGTGATGGCCGGTCGGGCCAGCCACCTCGATGCCCTCGACGGCGAGGGAGTGGCGACCCTGAGGTCCCGCCTGTCCTGATCACCCGCTCCTGGTGCTCCCAGACAACCCCTGGGCACTCACCCCTGCGCCGTCACCTCGAGCACCCGGAAGCCCTTCGCGCTCGCGGCCTTGCGGACGTCCCGCCCCTTGAGCTGAGCGTCCAGCCAGGCGGCGAGAGGGTCTGCGCCGAGGTTCCGGCCGACGACGAGACCCGCCCACCCGGTGGGCTCCAGACGCCCCAGCCACGTCAGCAGCAGGTCCCGCAGCGCCTCCTTGCCGATCCGGATCGGGGGGTTGGACAGGATCACGTCGAAGCGCAGCGATTCGGGCACGTCCTCCGGGTGCGCCACCCGCACTCCGTCGACTCCCACGCGCGCGGCGTTCTCCGCCGTGAGCTCCCGCGCCCGCGCGGACACGTCGAGCGCCCACACCTCCGCCGTCGGGTGCTCGAGAGCGATGCTCAGAGCGATCGGCCCCCACCCGCATCCGAGGTCCAGCACCCGCGCACCCGTAGGGATCGCCGGCAACACGTCCAACCGGTCCATCAGCACCGCGGTCGCCTTGTCGAGCCGCGTCCCGCTGAAGACCGCCCGGGAGGAGACCAGATCCCGCTCCGCGCCGGCAAGGCGGACCCGCAGCGGACGTCGGGCGTCGTCGGTCGCGGACTCGGGGGAGAAGTAGTGCTCGCTCACGCGCGCCAGGATACGGGCCGAGCAGAGCTGTCCCGCTGACGGCGAAAAACCCTCGACCCCGGCAGTCGTGCGTGGGATCCTGGGTCGCACCCCGACGCCCACAGGACAGAGGACCCCACCCGTGCCGATCTCCTTCCACCCGGACCACCCCGACGACGCGACGGACGCCGCAGTGGCCCCTGACGCGCCGCAGAGCCCGGAGGAGTCGAGCTCGCAGGAAGCGGCGTCCCGTCCGCATGCCGACCGCGTCACCGAGCGCATCCTCTCCCGCGGGGACGTTTCCCTCCAGCAGGACGCGACGCTCGGCGAGACCGACGGCGAGCAGTACGACCTCGCTGACCGCCGCGCGCTGCGCCGCGTCGGCGGGCTCTCCACCGAGCTCGAGGACATCACCGAGGTCGAGTACCGCCAGCTGCGACTGGAGAAGGTCGTCCTCGCCGGTATCTACACCACCGGCAACGTCACCGAGGCGGAGAACAGCCTCCGCGAGCTCGCGGCGCTGGCCGAGACTGCCGGTTCCCAGGTGCTGGACGGGCTGATGCAGCGCCGCGCGCACCCGGACCCCGCAACCTTCCTCGGGAAGGGCAAGGCATCCGAGCTGGCCGACATCGTCGCTGAGACCGGCGCGGATACCGTCATCGCGGACGGGGAGCTGGCGCCCAGCCAGCGCCGCGCGCTGGAGGATGTCGTCAAGGTGAAGGTCATCGACCGCACCGCGCTGATCCTGGACATCTTCGCCCAGCACGCCAAGTCCCGCGAGGGCAAGGCCCAGGTCGAGCTCGCCCAGCTCGAGTACCTGCTGCCGCGCCTCCGCGGCTGGGGCGACTCGATGTCCCGGCAGGCAGGTGGCCGCGTCGCCGCCGGTGGCGCAGGCATGGGCTCCCGCGGCCCCGGTGAGACGAAGATCGAGCTGGACCGCCGGAGGATCCGCCAGCGGATGTCGAAGCTGCGCCGGGAGATCCGCGACATGGCGCCCGCCCGCGAGGCGAAACGCGCTGACCGTCGGCGTCGCGAGGTGCCTGCCGTTGCCATCGCCGGGTACACCAACGCCGGGAAGTCCTCTCTGCTGAACCGGTTGACAGGTGCCGGGGTGTTGGTGGAGAACGCGCTGTTCGCGACCCTGGACCCGACGGTGCGCCGCGCGCAGACGCCCGATGGACGCGAGTTCACGTTCGCCGATACGGTCGGCTTCGTCCGTCATCTTCCGACCGAGCTGGTCGAGGCGTTCCGCTCCACCCTGGAGGAGGTCGCCGACTCCGACCTGCTGCTGCACGTGGTCGACGCCTCCCATCCCGATCCCGAAGGTCAGATCCGTGCCGTGCGCACGGTCCTCGCGGATATCGACGGCTTCGAGGTCCCGGAGCTGGTGGTGCTGAACAAGGCCGACCTCGCCACCCCGGAGACCATCGCCCGTGTCCGCAGCCAGGTCGCCGACTGCATCGTCGTCTCCGCGCGCAGCGGGGAGGGGATCGAGGTCCTGCGCGAGGGGATCGCGGAGCGCTTGCCACGTCCCGCTGTCGAGATCGATGCGGTGGTGCCCTACACCCGCGGGGACCTGGTCTCCCGCGTCCATTCCACCGGGGAGGTCCTGGAGGAGGAGCACCTGGCCGAGGGCACGCGCCTGCACGCTCGCGTCGACGAGGCCCTGGCGGCAGAAATCGCCGGTGCTGCCTGAGGAGCCGACGTACTGGCCGAGGGACGAGGCCGGTAGGAGGCGACTCGTTCGGATCCTGAGGGAGGGTGACAGCACCG
>JAUNUA010000172.1 GCA_030538435.1 Brachybacterium sp. | reverse complement strand
CAGCAGCGAGGCTACGGAACGGATATTCGGTACATCAGTTCGGACACCACCCCGTTGGTGATGACGGTCGAGGACTTGGGTCCGGCGCGCGGTGAGTCCGGCACGGACTGGGCCAGCGTTGGCACGCCCGCTTCGACCGCAACTCCTCCGCAGGCTCCCCCGCCGCGCGTGGAGGTCCAGCGTCACACCCGCACCTGGACACCCCAGGGGCACGGCGGCGACGTCAACGGGGGCGAGATCGTGCAGGGCACCTACGGTTCCTTCGGGAACCGGTCGGGGTCGTGGACGATGCCCGGGGATATGCGCACCGCGCTGCAGGGCTCCACGATCGAGAAGCTCGAGATCTACCTGCACGCCACGCACTGGTACTTCAACGCGGGGGGCACGGCGTCGATCCGCGCGACCGATGGGTCGGCGTGGAAGGCGTGGATGTCCTCCCCGGTCACGTCGGCCAGGTGGCCGCGTAACCAGGGCCGCTGGGTGACGATTCCGTCGACGTGGTATCGGCATTTCGAGTCCGGTGCGTGGAAGGGGATGGGCGTGCACACCACGTCGACGAGCCTGCAGTTCTACGGCCGGTTCCGGGCGTCCGCGACGCGCTTCAGGGCCACTTACCGCAAGTGATCATCACGGAAGGACACCGAATGTCTCTGCTCGCTGCTCACACTCTGCTGGGCAATGCCACGATCCGGGCGCGGGTCGAGTCCGCGATCCGGAAAACCGCCGAAGCCCGCTCGGCGTGGGAAGGGCCGCCTGGGGATCTCGCCCGGGACGCTTTCCGAACCCCCGACGCCGTCTCGCCGGCGTTCATGCTGCGTCTTGCCACCAACGGGAGTGTCGTAGAGCGGGCGTGCCCGTCGTGTGGTGACGCGGCCGGCGTGACCGACGAGACGATCGAGTGGATCGTCGGGGACGCCTGGGATGCCATCGCCTCGGACCTTTACGGCGCCCCTCCCGACACCCCCACCGAGTAACCGAACCCTGTCCCTGTAGCTGGCCTCCACCACCTGGTGGGGGCCTTTTCCATGCCCGAGGAGGCAAAACATGTCCGATTTCATTCCCGAGCTGGACGACGACGAGGCCGAGGCGATCGGTGACGACGCCGGCGAGATCGACGGCGTACACCCCGATGGGGATTACGCCCCTGAGCACTACCGAACTCTCGATGAGCCCATCGAGGACGAGCCCGCTGATGAAGAGGGGGAGGTGGCCTGATGCCTACGATCCTCGCTCGCTCTCGCTGGACTAAGACCGCTCCGCGCGGCTCGGCTTTCAACTGGGCCGGTGTGCGGGGCATCGTCGCTCACTACCCCGCGCACAAGAACGCGTTTGGTGTGATGACTGCCGCGGCGGAGCAGGCGCAGTTGCGCCGCTGGCGGAATCACCACGTGGGCATCCTCGGCTGGGTCGACATCGGCTACAACTACGCGATCAGCCAGGCGGGACGCATCTACTCCCTGCGCGGCGACCGCGTCGGGGCGCACGCCGCGGGCCACAATTCGAGGACCGTGGGTGTGCTGTTCATGGTCGGGAACACCGAGGAGCCGACCCCGGCCGCGCAGGCCGCTTTCCGGTCCCTGCGTGCCCGTCTCCGCACCCGCGGATGCGGCTCCGGCGTGTGGGGCCACCGGGAGATGTCCGGCAACGCGACTCTCTGCCCCGGGGCGCCGATCATGCTGCTGATCCGCAGCGGGGCATTGACGGGCCGGGCGACCGCTCCCGCTGCGACGCGTGCTACGGCTGCCGCTGGCCGCGTCGTGGTCGACGGGCGCTGTGGACGCCTCACGATCTCCGCGCTGCAGCGGCACCTGAACGCCAACGGTGCCCGGCTCAAGGTCGGTGGGCGGATGGGCCCAGTGACCGTGCGGGCGCTCCAGTCCCATCTCGGCACGGTCGTGGATGGGGTGGTGTCGAAGCAATCTCACCGTGCGGAGTCCCTCGGGAACGGCATCGTGCCGGGCCCGTCGTGGGAGTACACGGGGCCCCGCTCGGCGGGCTCCCGGATGGTCCGTGCGATGCAGGCGAAGACCGGTGGAACCTCGGGGTCTGGTGTGTGGGGTGAAGGCACCACTCGGGCGCTGCAGCGCGCCCTGAACGCCGGGACCCTCTGATGCCCACGCATCGCGGGACGTTCATCCCGCCCGAGCCGTGGCGTCCGGGGTCGTGGCAACCCGCCCGGTACTCCCTTGAGGACTCGGTAGCCCTCACAGTCGGCCTGGTGTGCTTCGCGCTGATCCGCGGCTACGACTACCTCACCCCGTCAGTGCACCACTCACCATCACTGTCCATCGTGGAGGCAGCGTTCCCCCTGCACGTCTGGGGGGCCCTGTTCAGCGTCCCCGCGCTGGTCCTCGCCGCTTCGGTGCTGCTGCGCATCCACATCGGCGTGTGGATCGGGCACTGGCTCCTCGCGATCGCCTACATGGGGCTGGCGATGGGCCTCGGGCTGGAGTTCCTGTCGAGGCCGTGGGGGGACGGTATCCGCACCGCGTCGACGTTGATTCTGCCCGCCGTGCTGCACCTCGTCGCGGCACTCAGGACTGGATGGAGGCCGGTGCCGTGGAGGACTTCCACCTCGGAGAACTGACTCGCTCCCCTGTCGCCGTGTGGGCGGTGTTCGTGGTGTCACTCGTGGTGATGATCGCGACCGCAGTCCCGAGGGTCCTCGGACCGATCGGGACTGGCATCGCGGGGTGGTTGGAGAAGCGCCGCGAGCAGCGGGCGCTCGCGCGCGCCGCCGACCTGGAGGATCTGGAACGGCAGAACGTCCACTAGTCCCGTCGTGTGCGGGAGCAGGCGGCACGGGAGCGCCGCTGGGAGCACGAGGTGCATGTGCACCGGATCTGGGACCACGCGGCGCAGAAAGCCCTGATCGGGCACGACCCGCCGTTCGACCTCGCGCCCCCACTGATGACCCCTGACCCTCAGAAGGAGGACTGACCCATGAATGACACCCCTCAGCGTGGCCGCCGCCGCGCTACCCCCAACCGCATCATCGCGGACCCCAAAACCCGCCGGTGGCTGTACGCGATCGCGGTCGCCGTCGTGCCGATCCTCATCGTCGCCGGCGTCATCGCGGAGGACCACGGCGGCCTGTGGCTCACCCTCGTGGGCGCGGTGCTCGCTGTCCCGGCCCCGGCGCTCGCCGCCGCGAACACGCCTGATGCCGACGGCTGAGACGCATCTGCATTGGCGGTGCCGCATCTGCGGTGCGCTCCACCCGGACCGGTGGGGCCGTGACGACTGCGAGGCCGTGTGCGAGCACGACCGGTCGAACCGCCTCGCCAGGCTCGCCGCCCGGCAACCGCGCCGTGTACCCCGACGATAACCACACGCCCCCACTCTCCTAGCTTCGGCTGGGAGGGTGGGGGCGTTTTCGCTATTTCTGGGGCTTTACACCGTAAGGGTCGTCGGGGCGACGCATGTAGGCGCGCAGCCAGTCATCCACGGCAGCATGCGTGCGCCCCAGCAGTCTCGCGCGCTGCTCAATCGTCAAGTCCGTGCGCATCGCGGTCTCCGCATCCAGCGCCGTCCACCGGCGGCCATGCCGGTACGCACTTGGGACGGTGCGGGCCTGTCGCTCCGCGGATCGCACGCGCGCACCCCCGACGCACACGGTGCACTCGCATCCCTGGGCGTAGGCGAGTTGCGTGCCGTGGTCTGCTGTGACCCTCTGACGCGCTTTCCGTCGCTGATGCTCAGCCCTCCGATAGGCCCGCTTCGCCTCTACACACACCGCGCAGTCGCACTTGTGCCAGGACCACCCCGACGGCGTGCCGTGGGGGATCGTCCGGGGCGGGGCAGGCACACCAAGACGACGCAGGAGTCCGGACACCGTATTCACGTCGATGCCTACCTCGTCAGCGATTGCCTGGATCGACCGGCCTCCTGTGCGCATAGCGACGATCCTGGGGGTGAAGATCTCCATGGCCGTCTTCGTGACGTGCCGCTGGATCGGGGCGTCGGCGTCCATGCCTAGTCGCTGACGGGTGTAGTGGGCATCGCACAGGTCTGCTGTGGTGGCGAGGCGCTCGCACGCGGGGATGCGACACCGCGGCTGGCGCGGTTCCTCGTCGCGTATCCGGGCGCGATTCTTCCCGCGCGACCCTCTCATTTCCCGAGGCGTGACCGGACGGTGATCCGGGATAGTCCGGAGTCGCGGGCGATCTCGTGCTCGGACCAGCCCATCGCGGACATGTCGCGCACCCAGCCGTCGAGGTCGGCGGTGGCCTGTCGTGCACGGCGCGCTGCACCCATGAGGGAGTCCTCGCGGAGGATCGCTTGGAGGATGGCGGTGAGTGCGGCGTCGTCCTCGGCGGTGTCCGCGATCACGTCCTCGGGGTCGCGTCCGGCGTGCATGGGTAGGTCGTAGTAGGCGTCTGCGGCGGCGGTGAAGCAGTCGCGCTGGTCGTCGGTGAGGTCGGCGGGGCCGAGCCAGTCGGTGTAGTCCATGGGGTGCTCCTTCGGGGTGTGGTGGTGGTCAGGCTGCGAGGGCGAGGGTGCAGGCGCAGTGCTCGGCGTTGGTGCAGTAGTCCAGGACGTCGCCGCCCATGGCCTCAGCGAAGGCGAGACCTTCGGGGGTGCAGTGCTCGGCGGGGGCGTGGAAGATGCCGCCCAGCTGCTCGTCGGCGGTCTCGTAGAGGGCGCGGGCCAGGCCCTCGCCGCGGCGGTCCTCGCGGACCTCGATGTTCATGATTTCCTGGTCCTCGATCGAAACGTACAGCTCGGCGGCGGTGCCGTCCTCGTCGGTGATGGTCCAGATGTGCTGCTCGGTGGTCTCGCCGTAGTAGGTGCCGGTGGTGTAGGTGATGGTCTCCATGGCCCTTGCCCCTGTTCCCTTGCTGTTGGTATAAGTCTATACCACGGAGGGGGCCTGGTCAAGCCCTGAACCGTCACGAACTTGGGTACGCTTCCCGCACCACCGCACTGGCGTCGACACACCCGACCGCTGTCTCACGCTCACAGCCGCGGCATGCCCACAGGCGGTGCCCGCCGGGGAACGGGCCGCCTTCGCACATGCAGGCTCGCCAGCTGATGAGTGCTTGGCCGCCGCAGGGGCAGGGTGGTGGGGGCGGCTCGACCCAGCCGTGGGGGGTTCGTATGAGCCAGGGGGCCATGCGGGTCACGATGGCACAGTGGTCTGACCTGCGAGTTTCCTTACGCGCTATTAGGCACTAGTCACGAGGGTGATCATGACCCATCCAGGCACGTCCCCGCGGTCCGATGCGAGGTGTGCGGCCCGGGGCGTGGGCGTACCAGGGCGGGCGTGCCGGCCCGGGGCGAGTA
>JAUNUA010000171.1:1803-5317 GCA_030538435.1 Brachybacterium sp. | reverse complement strand
ACCGGCGACCTCCGCCGTGACAGGGCGGCACTCTAACCAACTGAGCTACAGGGCCAATATGGGGTTGTCGTCCCCGCTCTCGCGGCGACCTAGAAGACTCTACAGGAGCCCTCACGGTGCTCCCAACCGGATCTGCTGTGACCCCTCTCGCACTCGACCGCGTCGCGGCGGGTCGGGGGAAAAGGGCCCGCCACCTGCGGCGAGAGCAGTACCCCCAACGGGATTCGAACCCGTGTCGCCGGCGTGAAAGGCCGGTGTCCTAGGCCACTAGACGATGGGGGCGCTCGCAGAAGCATACAGACCACCCAGCGTCGCGAGCCACCGATGGTGCCTCCAGTGCGGCCCACGCGACATCCGACCGGTCCGGCCGCGCTGAGGACTGCCCTGACGTGCTGGAATGGGCCGCATGATCAGCATCAGCCGCCACGACTTCGAGGAGGCCGTGGACGACGCCCTCGATTCGCTGCCGGAGGAGATCGCCCGCACCATCGCGGAGTCGAACGTGGCGATCCTGCTCGAGGAGGAGCCCTCGCCGCGCCATCGCGAGGAGCACGGCCCTGACCTGCTGGGGCTGTACGAGGGGATCCCCCTGGACCGGCGGAGCATCTTCACCGGGTACGCGGAGCCGGACCGGATCCTGATCTTCCGCGGGCCCCTGCAGCGCGCCGCCCGCGACCGGGACCACCTGGTCGCCGAGATCCGGGTGACGGTGCTGCACGAACTGGGGCACATGTTCGGCATCAGCGAGGAGCGTCTGCACGAGCTCGGCTGGGGCTGAGTCCCCCGGGTGTCGTCGTCCCCCCGGGCGGCGTCGCGGGATGGTCCCGAGCTCAGAGCGCCGGGTCGTCGAGGTCGCTGAGCCCCGCCTCGTGGGCGATGATCGCGATCTGCACACGGTTCGTGCAGTCCAGCTTCGCGAAGATCTTCGAGACGTGGGCCTTCACCGTCGCCTCACTCATGAAGAGTTTCGTCCCGATCTGGGCGTTGGAGAGCCCCGCGCCGACGCAGCACAGCACCTCCCGCTCCCGCTCGGTGAGCTGGTCGAGACCCGGATGCCGGGAGATCGCGCGGCTCGGGTTCGCGTCGGAGAAGTGGGTGAGCATCCGACGGGTCACGGCGGGGGAGAGCATCGCCTCGCCCCGCGCGACCACCCGCACCGCCTGGATCAGTTCCGTCGGCGGGGTGTCCTTCAGCAGGAAGCCGCTCGCCCCGGCCTGCAGGGCCGTGAACACGTACTCGTCGAGGTCGAAGGTGGTCAGCATGATCACGCGCGGCGGGTTCGTCAGCGCCGTCACGGCCTTGGTCGCCGCGATCCCGTCCATCACCGGCATGCGCACGTCCATCAGCAGCACGTCCGGCCGGTGCTTGTGCACCAACGGCACCGCCTGGTCGCCGTCGGACCCCTCCCCGACGACGTCGATCCCGGGGTCCGCGGACAGGATCATCGACAGACCTGTCCGCACCATCGAATCGTCGTCGACCACGCCCAGTCGGATCATGTCGTTGCCGCCGGCCATGGGATCACCGCCCTCACCTGGAATCGTCCGTCGTCTGTGGGGCCCGACGTGATCGACCCGCCCGCCAGACGCACCCGCGTCTCGATCCCGGAGAGACCCATGCGGGCACCGGGCAGATCCGTCGCAAACCCCTCGGGGAGCACATTACTCACCTCGATCACGAGCTCGCCGCCGTTCTCACCGATGAGTGCGACCCGCACCGCGGTGTGTCGGGCGTGCTTGTGAACGTTGGTCAGGGACTCCTGCACCACCCGGTAGGCGGTGCGCGCCAGCTGGTCCGGCACCTGCTCGTCGATGAAGTCGTACAGGTCCACCCGCACCCCGGCGTCCCGCGTCGTCGCCACCAGGCGCCGCACGTCCTCCCACGAGGGTTGCGGCATCAGCGGCGCCGCCTCGTCGTCATCGCTGCGCAGCACCCCCAGCACCTCCCGCAGCTCGTTCAGCGCCTGGGTGGCGGTGGACCGGATCAGGCCGGCCGAGGCGACGACCTGGTCGCGCTCCAGTGTCCGGTTCACCTCCAACGCCCCTGCCTGCAGGGCCACCAGGGAAATCTTGTGGGCGACGATGTCGTGCATCTCCCGGGCGATCCGGGTGCGCTCGGCCCGACGCGCCGACTCCTCCGCCTCCTGGGTTCGGTTCTCGGCGACCTCGGCCCGCTGCTGCAGCCCGTGGAGCAGCTCCCGTCGCGCCCCCCGGTACATGCCGGCCACGGCCACCAGGGCCGTCGCCACCAGGCCCGCGGCCAACAACCCCAGCAGCATCTGCCGCGAGGTGCCCTCGTCGTAGACGTTCAGCGCGACCGGGACCACCATCGACCCGAACGACAGCAGGGTCATCAGCAGGGTCAGGGAACGGCGCGGCTCACGAGTCGCATAGGAGTAGAGGGCGACGACCCCGACCACCGCCGACCAGGCCGCGAGGTTCGCGACCAGCACCGCGGGCAGCAACCACCGCCAGCGACCGAACCGCAGCAGCAGCGCACCGACGAGGACGACCACCAGGATCCCCTGGACGTACTCCCATCCGCGCTCGGCCAGCACCAGGAACAGGGCGGCCTCCCCGAGCCCTGCGAGGACCAGCAGGCTCTCCTGCCACCATCGACGGCGGGGGGCGCTGCGATCGTCCACGCCTGCCACTGTAGTCGGGGTGCCGCCGGTGTCCCCGACGACCAAAGTCGGACACGCGGACGCCCCTGGGTGGATCCGCCGCGGGGGGTCTGCTGGCGAGAGTGGGTCCATGAACACCAGCTCCCGCGGCACCGGCATCGAGGTGCGGAACCTGACCAAGAGCTACGGACCTGCCACGGCGGTGGACGACCTGACCTTCCGCTGCGAGCCCGGCAGCGTCACCGGGTTCCTCGGCCCCAACGGCGCCGGGAAATCCACCACCCTGCGGATCCTCACCTCCTTGGCCCGTGCCGATTCGGGCGAGGCCCTCATCGGCGGGCGCCCCTACCGCGAGCTCGACACGCCCGCCCGGACCGTCGGGGTGATGCTGGATGCGCGTGCCCTGCACCCCGGGCGGACCGGCTTCGAGACCCTCCGCCTCGCGGCCGCTACTGCAGGGGTGGCGCCGGCCCGGGCCCGGGAGGTGTTCGACCTGGTGGGGCTGACCGGGGCGGAGCGCAAGCGCGTGGCCGGCTACTCCTACGGGATGCGCCAGCGACTGGGCATCGGGGTCGCCCTCATCGGCGAGCCGGACGTCCTGATCCTCGACGAGCCCGCCAACGGGCTGGACCCCGACGGGATCCGGTGGATGCGGCGGATGCTGCGCTCCTTCGCGGATGCCGGCGGCACGGTGCTGCTGTCCAGCCACCAGCTCGCCGAGGTGCAGGCCACCGTCGACCAGCTCATCGTCATCTCGAACGGGCATCTGGTGCGCCAGGGCACTCTCGACGAGATCACCGACGCCGTCGGAGCCACCCGCGTCCGCGTCACCGAACCGCAGAAGCTCACCGCGGCCCTGCGCACCATGGGCTGCGCGACCACCGACCTCGG
>JAUNUA010000171.1:0-1703 GCA_030538435.1 Brachybacterium sp. | reverse complement strand
CAGGAGGCCTCGTCCTCGCCCTGGCCGGTCTCGGCGCCGGACTGCAGGCCGGGTTCATGCCGGACTCCCAGGTTGAGCTGGTCCTCACCTTCATCGCGATACACATGGTTCTGACCGTGGTGCTGCCCGTCCTCGCCGTGCTGGTGACAGCCGGAGAGTGGTCGAATGGGGCCATCCAGACCACGATCCTGCAGCGCCCCGGCCGCCTCGCGGTGCTCGTCTCGAAGATCATCGCCGCGGCCGTCATCGCGGTCGTGCTCCTCGGGTTCGCGGCCCTGGCCGGGTTCGCGGCGACAGCGATAGGCGGGGCTGCATCCGGGGCGGGCGCCGACCTGACCCTCGGTACGACCGAGGTTCTCGGCATGATCCTCTCGCTCGCCGGCGCCTTCGCCTTCGGTGTCGCCACCGGTGTCCTGATGCAGAACACGGCGCTGGGCATCCTGATCTCGATTGCCGTGCCGTTCACCATCTCCGTCGCGTCCACCCTCGCCGGCGCCCTCGGGTCCGAGCGCCTGATGAACGTCATCAGCTGGGTGCAGTTGGAGGCCGCGGCCGCCACCTTCGCGGCGGGTGATGTCACCGCCGCTGCCGTCGGATCCGTGATCCTGCTGGTGGTGATCCCGCTGCTGGCCGGCTCGGTGCGCTGGCAGCGCCGCGAGATCGCCTGAGGAACCCTTCGCAGAGCGGGTCCCGTCCACCGGTGGACGGGACCCGCTTCATGCACATCACCAGCGTCGCGAGCTGGATCGGTGCCCACCGGGCCGTAGGATGGCCCCACTTTCCCGGGCCGCGACGGCCCCGACCCGTATGTGCCAAGGAGTACCCATGCGTCGACGGCGACCTCTGCGGCTGCTCACCCTGATGGCGGCGACCGCGCTGATGGTCGGCGGCTGCGGGCTGCAGGGCTCCGATCCCGCGCCTGAGGAGACCGACGAGCAGGCGACCACCGCCCCTGAGGAGGAGGACGAGAACGGCGAGGAGCCGGAGAGCACCGAACCGCCCGAGATCGCCCTGCTCCCGGAGATCGGCGAGTCCTCTGCAGTGGATCTCGCGGCCGACCCGGCCGAGGACCCCGCCTACGCGGAGTTCTACGACCAGGACCTGTCCTGGGAGCCCTGCACCGATTACAACCAGGCGGACTGCGCGGTGCTCGATGTGCCGCTCGCCTGGGATGATCCCTCGGAGCAGACCATCCAGCTGACGCTGCTGCGATACAGCGCCACCGGGGAGTCCGAGGGCACCCTGTTCGTGAACCCCGGGGGACCCGGTGGCTCCGGCGTCGACTTCATCGGGCAGGCCAAGGACTACCTGTTCAGCGAGGACGTCCTCGCCGAGTACGACATCGTCGGCTTCGACCCCCGCGGTGTCGGTCGCTCCACCCCCGTCGAGTGCCTGGACGACCCGCAGACCGACGACATGCGCGCCGCCACCTACGACCTGGACACCCAGGAGGGCCGCGACCAGTCGACCAGCTGGGGCGAGAGGATCGCGGCGGCCTGCGAGGAGAACTCGGGTCCGCACCTTCCCTACCTGGACACCTGGTCTGCAGCGCGTGACCTCGACGTGATGCGCGCCGTCGTCGGCTCCGAGAAGCTTGACTACCTCGGGTACAGCTACGGCACCTACCTCGGAGCGTCCTACGCGGAGCTGTACCCCGGCCGGACCGGGACGTTCGTGCTGGACGGGGCGATGGATCCCTCGCT
>JAUNUA010000170.1 GCA_030538435.1 Brachybacterium sp. | reverse complement strand
GGTGCGGAACTCATGTCCCGCACTGTATCGGCCGGGATCGGGCCGGGGTGCACCCGCCCGTCACGGCGGGGGTACGGCTCGGATGCAAGGAGTTTCGCGTGTGGCAAGTCCCACCGCACCTGCGTTGCGCAATCCCTTGTGAGGGCGATGCGGGCACCGGAGAATGGAATCCGGCCCGAGCAGCCGACGCCTCATGCGAGCGGCGCTCGTCTCCTCGCACCCGGGGTGACTCGGGCCGACGACTGCACCGACGTCCGGGGCGAACCCTGCGGACGACACACCCCGCCGGTCGCGCCCCAGCCGGGGATCGACGGGCGAGAAGGAAAGAGAGAGTGACGATGGACTGGCGCCACCGTGCCGAGTGCCTCAAGCATGACCCCGAGCTGTTCTTCCCGATCGGCAACACGGGCCCTGCGATCACCCAGATCCAGGAGGCGAAGGCGGTCTGCCAGCGCTGCGACGTCATGAACACCTGCCTCAAGTTCGCTCTGGAGTCCGGTCAGGACTCGGGCGTGTGGGGCGGGCTCTCCGAGGATGAGCGCCGGTCCCTCAAGCGGCGCAACGCGCGGGCCCGTCGCGCCAGCTGAGTCTCACGCCTGGCGGATCTCAAATGCCGACAGGGTCGAGGTAGACGTCGACCGTCGCGCGGGTCCCGCCCCCGGGCCGCTCCCCCCAGGTGAGCGTGCCCCCGAGCTCCCCTTGCACCAGGGTCGAGGCGATGTTCGTGCCGAGGCCCGTCGGGACCCGACCGGAGCCCAGACCCGGGCCGTCGTCGTCGATGTGGATCACCAGGTGCGAGCCGGTCCGCTCGCTGCGGATGCTGAGCGTTCCGCCGGTGCGGGACAGCCCGTGCTCGACAGCGTTGGTCGCCAGCTCCGTCACCACCAGCGCCAGCCCGGTGGCCTCCTCCGCGCGCACCGTGCCGGCCTTCCCGGACTTCTCCGCCCGCACCTCCACCTGATCGCTGCCGGGGATCGACTCGTGACCCGGTGAGCGGACGGACGCACTCGCCGCGTCCACCGCAAGACGCAGGCACCGGTCGATCACCTCATCGAAGAACACCGCCTCCTCGCTGCCCTGCAGCAGGGACTCGTGGACGAGCGCGATGGTCGAGACCCGTCGCATCGCCTCCTGCAGCGCATCCCGCGCCTCCGGACTGGAAATTCTCCGGGACTGCAGACGCAGCAGCGCCGCCACCGTCTGCAGGTTGTTCTTCACCCGGTGGTGGACCTCGCGAATGGTGGCGTCCTTGGTCATCAGCTCCCGCTCGCGCCGACGCAGCTCGGTGACGTCCCGGACCAGCACGATCGCACCAGTGCGGACTCCCGCCCGCGTGAGCGGCACGGCGCGCAGCGACAGGATGCCGCCCCGGGCCTGCATGTCCGAGCGCCACGCGGCCCGCCCCATCAGCACCAGCGGCAGCGACTCATCGACCGGGGCGCGGGACTGCAGCACCTCCGTGGACAGCTCGGCAAGCGTCGAACCAGTCATGTCCCCGTCCACCCCGAAGCGGTGGAAAGCCGAGAGGGCGTTCGGGGACAGCCACTCCACCGTGCCGTTCTCGTCGAGCTGCACGATCCCATCGGCCACGCGCGGGGCCCCGCGTCGCGGCGGGATCGGGGCGCCGATGATCGGGTATGCACCGGAGGCGGCCATCTGCAGCAGGCGCGTGCCGAGGTCCAGCTGCCGCTGCTCGTTGCGGGAGCGGGGCCGATCGTGCTGCGGGGACTCCACCGCCAGCACCGCGAGGGTGAGACCGTCGATGCGGACCGGGCTCAGCAGGCAGTCGGCCGGCCGCCCCTCCCGCTGCACGGTCTGCAGGGACGGCTCGCTGCTCTCACCGGCAACCATCGCAGCAAGCTCGGGCCAGTCCTCGGCGCTCACGCGCTTCCCGACCGGGTCCTCGTAGTAGACGGTCGACCCCGCGGCGGGGCGACAGTGCGCGACGGCGGCCGACCCGTCCGGGGTGGGAACCCACAGCACCAGGTCCGCACCCATCAGGTCGGAGACCAGGTTCCAGTCCCCGACCAGCAGCTGGAGCCTCTCAGCGCCCCGATCGTCGTGACCGGGGGTGTCGGACAGGAAACGGGCGAAGCTCGGCATCGGACCAGGATAGGCGGGTCCGATGGGGGATGCTGGCGTAGTGTCGGCTCCGTGAGGATTCACGAGAACCTGCGCCTGCCTCTGTCCGCCGATGACGTTCCGCTGATGTACGCCGATGAGCGGTACGCGAGGCTCCGCGCGTCCACGCTGGGCGCCGATGACGTCGACCACCGTGTCCAGGGCGACCCGTCCGGGTCGTTCTCCACCGTGACCACGCTGGCGATGCCGACGGATCGGGCGCCGGACATCGTGCGGCGGTTCGTGGGGTCCCGCATCACCGTGGTGGAGCGTCAGCAATGGCAGGCGCCCAGCTCGGACGGGTCGCGCACCGGCACCACACGACTGGAGGTCCAGGGCACGCCGGCGAGCATGGACGCGGAGCTGTCTCTGCGTCCCGCGGGCGCCTCCACCAGCACCGTCGAGATCAAGGGGAACCTGCAGGCGAAGGTGCCGCTGCTGGGGTCGCGCCTGGAGAAGGCCGCTGCCCCGTACATCTCCGAGGTCCTCGCAGCGGAACAGCGGACCGCCGAGCGTTACACGGAAGGTGAAGCAGACCCGAGGTAGGTGAGGCCCGCGTCGATCTCGGCGACGTCGAACCACAGCAGTGCCGGGTCGGTGTCATCGGCCTCGATGGCAGCGGCGCCGAGTTCACTCACGTGCACGCTCACGACCTCCAGGTGCGATGCCCGGATGGTCTCCATGCCGAAGGCGCCGCCCGTGGCGCTTGCCTCGGTGAGGGCGTCCTCAGGGAAGTCCCCGGCGATGACGGCGACGCGTCTGCTGGCGTCCCCGGTCTCTGCTCGCTGAACGGCGGCGTACACGGCGTCCTGAACCGCCTCGTACTCGAGGTCCTCGGCATCGACCCGTTCGCGTCCCTGACGGGACCCGGGGTGCACCGCCCACACGGGGCGCCCGACGGTGACGTCGAGGCGCAGGGGGCGATTCCCCGAGCTCAGCGGCGCACCGTCGGACTCCTCGAGTGGGGTGTAGATCCTCATGCCGCTCATCCTGTCACGGCGACGTCCGCCGACCGGGCGGCGTGGCCGGTGGTGCCCGGGAGGCCCGAGCGGGACACGATGTCCATCGCGATCTGGCGCAGGCCCTTGCGCAGTGCGCTGCGCGGGGAGGATTCTGCGAGCAGGGCGCCGTCCCACACCGCACGTCGGCAGGCGGGCCCGTCCTCCGGAAGGGTGTCCACGGAGGCGACCGGCATGCGTTGGGCGATCAGGTCCTGCAGGCGGTCCGGGGGCACGGGCGGGGTCAGGCGGTTGATGACGACGCGCAGAGATTCCACGCCGAGCTCCTGCAGCCGCTCGGTTTCCCGCACCAGGCGTGTCACCGAGACGGGGTCCGCCCCCACCACCGCGATCACCTCATCGGCGCGGGCGAGGACGGAGGTGCTCGCAAGGTTGCGGCGCGGGGCGCGGGTGTCGTAGCTGAGCTCCTCGTCCTCTTCGAGGCAGAAACCGGTGTCGACGATGGTGAGACCTCCCCGGGCGGCGAGGGCCGACCACACCCCGTCCAGGGAGGTCTGTCCGAGCTCGGGCCAGCGCGCGGCGACACCGATCCCGGTGAGGAGACGCAGGTTCTCCTGCACCGCGGGGATGAGGGAGTGCAGCGCCTCCTGGTCCAAGGTGTCGCGGGCACTCGCGCGGCAGGCCGCGACGAGCCCCGGTGCGTCGTCGAGCACTCCGAGGAGCTGGGCGATGCTCGGTCCGTACGTGTCCGCGTCCACCAGCACGGTGTCCACGCCCGCCAGTGCGGCCTCGTGGGCGCAGTGGACCGCCACGGTGGATCGTCCGGGGGCTCCAGCCGGTCCCCACACCGCGACCAGGCGGCCACCCGGAGCCGGCTGCGTCTGTGCCGGTTCCTGCTCCCAGTCGAGACCGGCCTCCGTGCTCGAAGCGAGGGCGCTCTCGATGGTGCGGACGACGTCCACGACCGGTGCGCCCACCGGGACCACGTGCCGCAGACCCATTCGGGTGGTGCGGTCCGGGTCCTCCGGTGTGAGTCCGATGACCGCGGCGTCCGTGCGGAGCATCTCGGCGAGGGCCTCGCGATCCAAACCCCGCACCCCGAGGTCGATGAGGACGGCGTCCCCGATGCCGGCCCCCACCACCGCGAGCGTCTCCGCGAGGTCAGCGCAGCGTCGCACCACCCGCAGGTCACGACCGTGAGAGGTCGAGATGCCATGGACGATGCGCACCTCGTCGCTGCCGGAGGCGCACAGGACGACGTCGATCACGGGTCGATTCCCTGGGCGCCGGGTACACCGATGACGTCCACGCGGTCTCCGCGCCCCAGGGCCTCCAGCACCGCGGGCAGGTCCTCGGTGCGCACCAGGACCTCGACGTTCACCGACCGCATGGCCAAGGTGCTGCCGGAGTCGACCCGCCGCACGATGCCGTCCCCGACCAGTTGCTGGGCGACCGGGTCGGCATCCTCCCGGCCGGTCGGGGTGTGCCACAGCTCCACGCCTCCGCCGGGACGCACCGACTCCGCGACGGCGACGTCCACCGGGATCACCACTGGTCGCAGCGACACGTCCTCGCTCTGCCCGATCACGGACCGGGGCAGGATCTCCCCGGCCCCGAGAGTGCGGGTAGCGACGGCGCCGCCGGGAATGTCCTCCGCGCCGGTGGCGTAGGCCTCGGTGTGCTCCCCGAGCCGCATCTCCACGACCGTGAACGCCGACGGGTCGAGCGTGTCGCCGACGACGACGTCCTCGCGTGCGACGAGTACCGGGGTGGTCTGTGCAAGGCGATGCACCAGCAGGCTGCCCGCCAGGACGCTGAGGACCACCAGCACGATCCCGATGATCAGGCGCGGGTCTTTCCAGCGGGGTCGACGCAGGCGCAGAGTGCTCGAGGCGGGAACCGACACGGGTGTCCTTCCGGGACGATGGTGCGCGTTGTGCGGTGGGTAGGACACGCTCCCAGGAGGAGTCCGACCACCCGACGGGCACGACCCTAGATGAGCCCGGGTCACACCCTGCCGGGCACTGTGGATAACCGCTGTCACATGGGGGATGACCAGGGATGCTGGGAAATGTCCACAGTGCGGCGCGGCTGGTCCCCCGGGTGCACAGGCGGTGCAACAATGAAGTGTCTGCTTCCCAAGGAGGGTCGATGCCCGCTCGGTTTGTGCCGTTGTCCGACGTCGCGGAGATGCTCTCCATCTCCGCTTCCCAGGCCTACTCGCTGGTGCGATCTGGCGAGCTACGCGCCATCAAGGTCGGTGGCCGTGGCCAATGGCGGGTGGAACTGACCGAGCTCGAGGCGTACATCGAGCGTGGCTACGAGCAGACAGAGCACCAGCTGGCCGAGG
>JAUNUA010000169.1 GCA_030538435.1 Brachybacterium sp. | reverse complement strand
CCGCCTCAGCCCACGCCCATCCCGGCGGTGCGCTCGCGCACGCGGTCGCGGGCGGAGACGAACGTGGCCAGCAGGATCATCGACATGATGACGACGATCGCGATGGTGAACGCCTCGGTCCAGGGGGCGCCGCTCTCGGTGAGGGAGAACAGGATCCCGGGGATCACCGCGGTGCCGATTGCCGCGCCGAGGCGCTGACCCAGGGACAGGATGCCGCCGGCGACCCCGCCGAACCGCGGGTCGACGGCGTTCAGGGTGAGCGTCTGGTTGGGGGCGATCGTCATGCCCTGGGAGATGCCCATCAGCATGAGCGGGAGGGTGAGGGTCCAGAACGGGATCGCCCCGGACTCGATGAACCCGGCCATGAGCGCCACGACCCCGAGCCCGGCGAAGGATATGCCGAAGCCCCAGGTGACGAGCCGCCGCCCGAGGGTCAGTACGTAGCGGCCGGACACCTGGGAGGAGATCATGGCGGCGATCGCGGAGGGCAGGCCGATCAGGGCGGTCTGGAACGCGGTGTATCCCAGGTGCATCTGCAGGTACAGCGGGATGATGATCCAGATGCTGGTCGCGCCGAGGAAGAACACGGCGATGATGAGGATGCCGTTGCGGAACGCCTTCTGGGAGAAGATCGCCAGGTCCACCATGGGGGCGCGTCCGCGCGCCTTGTACCGGTCCTCCCAGTGCGCCCAGCCCACCAGCAGCACGAGGCCGAGCGGCAGGGTCAGCCACACCAGGTGGGTCGCCCCGCGCTCCAGGAACGGCAGCATCACCCCGAGGATCGCAAGACCCAGCAGCACGGTCCCGACGGGGTCGAGGTCGGGTCGTCGGACGCGCACCTTGTCGTCGGGGATCCAGCGCAGCCCCAGCACGATGGTGACGACGCCGATGGGGACGTTCATGAGGAACATCCAGCGCCAGCCCCATTCGGTGCCGAGCAGTTCGATGAGGAGGCCGCCGAGGACGGGGCCGACGGCGGTCGCGACCGCGACGGTGGTGCCGAAGAACGCGAAGGCCCGCGCCCGGTCCTGCCCGCGGAAGTACTGCTGGATGATGCCGACGGCCTGCGGGTTCAGCAGACCGGAGCCGAGGCCCTGCAGGATCCGGGAGGCGTTCAGGGTGCCGGTGTTCGGGGCGAGGCCGGACAGCAGCGATCCCAGAGTGAAGACGCCGACGCCGATCAGCAGCATGCGTCGGCGTCCGGTCGCGTCGCCGGCGCGTCCGGCGGGCACCAGCAGCACCCCGAAGGCGAGGGCGTACCCGGAGATCACCCACTGCATTCCGGTGGAGCTCGCCTCGAGGGACTCCCCGATCGCGGGCAGCGCCACGTTGATGACCGAGACCGCGACCAGCGCCATGAACAGCGGCGCGAGGATCACCGCCAGCAGGCGCCGCCGGTTGACCGGCCGCTCCTGCTGGGGGGCGGGAGGCGGGGCGTCGGTCACCTGATCGAGTGTATGCCCGACGCCCCGTCCGCCCGGTCTACCGCGGGGCGCCGCCGGAGGTGTCGGCCTGGGCGGGCGGCAAGCTCACCGGCAGCGGCGCGCTGGTCTGCACCTCACGGGCGGTGGGCCGGTCGCTGTAGTCGACGCCGGGGAAACGGCCGAACTGGTTCAGCATGCCGGGCGGGCGGACAGTATCGGCCTGGTCCAGCATCGCGAGGACCTGGGCGGGCGTGGGCCACGCGCCGGTGTAGTCACCGCCGGCGGGCAGGGCGCTGGTGAAGGTGGCGCCGGGGCTGCGGCCCAGGAACCCGGGACGGAACCACAGGTGGCCGGGGCGGGTGCGGTCACGCAGGGCGTGTGCCCGCCAGGTGATGACGGGGTGGGAGGCGAGCCAGTTGACGATGTGCGCCCACAGGCCCTTCTCGGTGGCGGCGCGGTCGGCGAGCTCGTTGACGTTGACGTCGGCGTTCAGGTACTTCCCGGCACCCAGCAGCGCGACCACGCCGGCGGCGCCGCGGGGGCAGTGGACGTACCCGAAGTTGTCGGCGGTGTACTCCTGGGAGCGGGAGAAGGCGGGGCCGAGGATCGGGATCTGCATCAGCAGGTTCACGAACAGCAGGCGGAAGTAGGAGACGTGCCCGGCGGCGAGGTGCCCGACCTCGTGGGCGGCGACGAACCGCAGCGCGTCGGGGTCGCGGACCTTCCCGCCGACCTCGAACAGGTCGGAGTGGAACACCACGAAACGCCGGAAGCCGTGCCCGGAGGCGAAGGCGTTCACGACGCCGCCGCCGGAGACGACGTAGGCGTCCGGGACCTTGCGCAGCCCGAACTGCTGGGAGGCCTCGGCCACCATCCGGTAGCCCTCGGGGAACTGCGTGGGGCTCATGCGGATGCCCTGCACGCGGGGCTGGGCGTACAGGATGGCGCGGGCGATCCAGAGGATCAGCGGCAGCAGCATGACGACCGCGAAGATCTGGCCGACGAGGCCCGCGCCCGGTCCCTCCATGAGGGTCAGCAGGGTGGGTCCGGAGCCGCGGATGAGGTTCACGATGCTGACGGCGACCAGCAGGAACCACAGGGTGTAGGCGATGACGGTGATCGCGATGCCGAGGCCCAGCAGCGGCAGCTCCCAGGGGTGGCGCATGGCCTTCTGCCCGGTGATCCCGTGGATCGTGGCGCCGTTGATGAGGTTCGGGCGTGGCCGGGCCATGCCTTCCGACGCGGAGGTGCGCGTCGGCCCGGCGCTGCTGCCGGGTCCGGGAGCGGAGGTGCTGGGCGGGTAGCTCACGACCGTGTCCTTCCTGGGCCGGGACCGTCCCGAACGCCGGTCTCACGCTACCGCCGACGTCGCGCGGCGGAGCATCGACGTTCGTCGGTGCGTGGTCGCCGAGGGTCGAGCAGGCTCCTGGCAGACTGGCGACGATGTCACGATGGTGGCGCGATGGCGAAGGGGCAGGAGATGAACGATCAGCGGATCGGGGCGACAGTGCTCGATGCACAGCAGATCGCGGAGGGAGCCGCGCGGGTGGCCGAGCGCCTGAACGCGCGGTACAGCTCGGTGGATGTGATCACCGTGGTTCCCGGCGGGATTCTGTTCACCGCCGACCTGGTGCGACAGGTGCAGATCGACGTCCGCATGGGGCACATCTCGTGTCCGCACACTCCGGGGGAACGCCACAACACCTCCCCGATCGTCTTCCACGACACGCTCGGGATCCGGGGCCGGGACGTGGTCCTGGTCGATGACGCGATCGAGTCGGGGGGAACGATGCGCCGCTTGGTGGATCACCTGGTCACGGAGTACGCCCCGTCGTCCCTTGCGATCGCGACGTTGCTGGTGAAACCCGGCAGGGTGGAGATCCCCGTCGAGCAGTTCTTCGGGTTCGAGGTGGACACCGACGACCTCCTCGTCGGATACGGCCTGCCCTGGGAGGACCGCCTGCGGAACCTGCCCTACGTGGCGCGCCTGGCCTGACGTCGCCCCGGCCCGTCCCGCCCCGCGGCGCCGCGTTCAGTCTCGCGGACGCAGCAGGCGTCCGGCCATCGCGCGGACGGCTCGCGGAGCCGGCGGGTAGACGATCGTCAGGGTGTCCGGCCGCAGTGGCTTCGTGACCAGGGGCTTTGTGTGGGTGAAGGCATCCAGGCTGTGCTCGCCGTGGTAGGCGCCGTATCCGGATTCGCCGACCCCGCCGAAGGGCATGGCGACGCTGCCCAGGTGCGCGAGGGTGAGCCCGATGGCGAGGGAGCCGGAGGAGGTGTGGGCGGCGAACAGGGTCTCCACCCGGGGGTTGCTCGTGAACACGTACGCGGTGAGGGGTTTTGGCCGGTTGCGGATCCGCTCGATCGCCTCGGTGGCGCCGGTGACGGGGACGAGCGGCAGGATGGGTCCGAAGATCTCCTCGGACATCAGGGGGTGGTCCTCGTCGACATCCCGGACGATGGTCGGGGGGATGTACCTCGCGCCGGAGTCGATGCCGTCGGGGCCGCCGAGGACCAGGCGGGAGGGGTCCGATGCTTCCATCTCGAGGAGCCCGGCGATTCGCTCGAGGTGCTTCTCGTTCACGATGCGCCCATAGTCGGCGCTGTCGCGGGGGTCGCGGCCGTAGAACTCGCGGACCGCGGCGACCAGGTGCGGCTCGAGGGCCCGCAGTGTCGCCGGGGTGGCCATCAGGTAATCGGGGGCGACGCAGGTCTGGCCGGCGTTGGTGAACGTCCCCCACACGATCCGGCGGGCTGCGACCTCGAGGTCCACCCCGTCGTCGACGAAGACGGGGGACTTCCCGCCGAGCTCGAGGGTGACGGGGGTGAGGTGCTCCGCGGCGGCGCGGGCGACGATCCGGCCGACGTGCCCGCCTCCGGTGTAGAAGATGGTGTCGAAGCGCTGCTCGAGCAGCTCGGTGGTCTCCTCCACTCCCCCTTCGACGACGGCGACGACGCGCGGGTCGAGGTGGCGGCGGACCAGCGCGGCGATCGCCGCGGAGGTAGCGGGGGTGACCTCGCTGGGCTTCAGCACCGTGGTGTTGCCGCCCGCGATGGCGCCGACAAGGGGCGACAGCGCCAGGTTCACCGGGTAGTTCCACGGTGCGATGACGAGGGCCACGCCCAGGGGGTCGCGGATCAGCTGGCCGCGGGAGGGGGCGAGGATCGCGCCCGGCCGGAAGCGGGCGGGGCGCAGCCAGCGGCGCAGGTTCTTGCGCATGTGGGCGATCTCGGTGTGCAGGTACCCGATCTCGGTGGTGACGGACTCGACGGCGCCCTTCCCGAGGTCTTTCTCCAGTGCTGCGGCCAGCGCGGGAGCCTCCGCGGTGAGGCCGCGCTGGAGGTCGGCGAGGGTCTGCAGTCGCGCAGCGACCGGGAGGGTGACACCGGAGTCGAAGGCGTCCCGGAGGCCGCGGACGACCTCGGCGGGGGGCACGGTCTGCGGCGCGGTGTGGTGCTGGCTCATCCGGGCAGACTACGGTCCGCGGCTCCGGTCGAGCTGGACGTGACGCTCAAGCGTTGTGGTTCCGGTCCTGGGTGCCGTTGGCATCGGGGCGGTCTCTGTCCATGGCGCCCTCGCGGCGCCGGTGTGCCTCCCGCAGGATATTGCGGGCCATGGAGGGAAAGACCAGGGCGTGGAAGGGCAGGATCGCGAACCAGTAGAGCCGTCCGATGAGTCCGGAGGGGAAGAACACGGCGCGCTGGCGGTAGGTGACGCCGCCACCGTCGACCGCCTCGACGCCGAGCTGCAGCCAGGCGCGGCCTCCCGCGCGCATCTCGGCGCGCAGCGTGAGGAGTCGCCCGGGGTCGATCGCCTCGACGCGCCACCAGTCCACGGGGTCATCGACGCGCAGGGTGTCGGGGTTGATGCGGCCGCGGCGCAGCCCATACCCGCCGAGGATCTGGTCGACCAGGCCGCGGATGCGCCAGAGCCACGGGGTGGAGTACCAGCCGTTGTTCCCGCCGATGCTCTCGATGACGGGCCAGACATCGGCGGGTTCGAGGTCCTCGGAGGAGCGGTCAC
>JAUNUA010000168.1 GCA_030538435.1 Brachybacterium sp. | reverse complement strand
TGCTCATCGTGGCCGTCACCGATGGGAGCAGGACCGTGGGGATGAGAAGCAGCATCGCGGGGAGGACGACGCGGCGCACACTCCGGCCGATGGCGCGGACCCCGAGTGCGATCACCACCCCGATGCGGGTCAGCCGCGAGCCATGACCGGCCAGCAGCCCCCCGATCACCGCGGCGACCACGGCGAGGGCGAGCGTCCCGAGACCGACCGCTGCGCTCAGCACGGCGAGATCTCGTGCCCCCTGTCCCTGGGTGCCGACCCAGTTCGCGCCGACACGGGGCCCCAGAGCGCTCCAGATGACATGGACCGCGAGGATCAGCACCATGACGACGGCGAAGGCGGCAGCTGCCGGCAACCCAGGACGCTGAGACATCGGACCTCCAGGGGAGAGGACGTGGTTCGCGCGGCGTACCCCCGGCGAGGTCAGAGGGCCGTCAGCGTGAACGCGACATGCACCGGGTCGGCGCCCAGCACGTACTCCGGCAGCGGCGGTGGACCGCAGGCCGCGGAGCCTACGCCGTGCAGCGCCGCGGACAGCGTCACCCAGGTCAGCCCGTCGGGCCGCAGCGCCCCGTGGTGCGCGGCCCGGTCCAGCTCCGCGCTCGACCAGGGCCGCACGGCGAGCCCGAGGCCCTGGGGTGCGTGGACGGCGAGGGTGCCGGCCTCCCCGGCGATCCGGGCGCGGCGCACCCCGGCCCGGTTTCCGTTCTCCTGCGGGAACACGTAGGGGGTCTGCATCTCCTCGATGCTCGCCCGCCACGTGGCGTAGCTGGTGCCACCCCCGGTGTCCGGGTAGGACTCGTGCGGCCCGTACCCCGTGTACTCCACCTCCCGGGGGGCAGAGGCGAGGGCGGCCGTCCACCCGATGCGGGGCAGCGGCAGGTCCTGCGGCCAGTGCGCGTCCGGACGCACCTGGATCCACACGCCGATGCCGTCCTCGCGGCGGGTCCACCGCTCCGTGATCTCCGCGCCCAGACCGGTCCCGTCGAGCCCGAGTCGGCGGGTGACGACGAGGCTGCCCTCGGCGGCGTGCACGTCGCGGGTGCGCAGGCGCGGCACATCCAGGCCGATGCGCTTCCACCGGGTCTCCAGCGGGTTGCGGCTGAAGGCGCGCTCGTTGTCCACCGGGGCGCGCCACAGGTCGACGCCCGCGCTCGCCACCTCCAGGTCCCCGAGGCGGGTGAGGGTGCCGCGCGCATCGAAGGTCGCATCGCCGAGCCGCCAGGTGCCGTCGTCGGCGCGATCGGGCCCCGCGGCGACGACAGCCCCGGGAGGACGGGAGTCGGTCAGCTGCTCCTCGTCGACGTGGTCGGCGATCGCGATTTGGTGTCCGGCCGGGACCGGTCCGTCGGCCTCCCGGGTCAGCACCCGCACGGTCCGGACACCACCCGGTGCGTCCGGCAGGTCGACCTCGGCTTCCTCGCCGGGGGAGAGGCCAGGCAGCTCGAGCTCATGCCAGGTCTCCTGCGCGTCCACGGACACCTCGGCCCGCAGGTGCGTGAGGTCGCGGAACGCGTACCGGTTGGCGATCTGGACGGTCCCCGGGCCCACGGTGAGACGCACCGGGGAGTACACGTCCTTCATGTCCACCAGGGCGGGGGAGGGAGTGCGGTCGGGCAGCACCAGTCCGTCGGCGACGAAGTTCCCGTCGTGCAGGCGCTCCCCGAAGTCCCCGCCGTACCCATGGATCTCGTTCCCCTCAGCGTCTCGCGTCGCGAGCCCGTGGTCGATCCATTCCCAGATGAACCCGCCGTGCAGCGCCGGGTACTGCTCGGTCAGATCCATGTACTCCCGCAGCGACCCGGCGCCGTTGCCCATCGCGTGGGCGAACTCGATCCACAGGAACGGCTTCGTGAGCGCCGGGACGTCCTCGAATGCGTCGTCCTCCGCCTGCACCCCCAGCTCCCGCAGCATCGCGGTGAACAGCGTCCGGGTGTCCTCGCTCAGCTCCCGCCTGCCGATCTGCGCGGACTGCTCGTGGGTCGGATACATCAGGGAGAACACGTCCACGTGCTCGGCCCGGTAGTCCTGCTCGTAGATGACCGGTCGCGTCGGATCCGTCTCGCGGACGCGGGCGATCATGGCGTCGGTGACGCGACCGGTCGCGGCCTCGTTGCCGATCGACCACATCACGATCGAGGGGTGGTGCCGGTCGCGGCGCACGAACCGCTCGGTGCGCTCCAGGAGCGAGGCCCGGAATCGCTCATCGTCCGCGGGCCGCTTCGCCGCCCCGGTCGGATCCTCGCCGGTGTGGTCGGCGTGGAAGCCGTGCGCCTCGAAGTCACCCTCGCAGATCACGTACAGCCCCACCTCATCGCACAGCTGGAGGAACGACGGGTGCGGCGGGTAATGGCTGGTCCGGACAGCGTTCACGTTGTGGGTCTTCATCAGCGCCAGGTCCCGGAGCTGGTTCTCCGGGTTCTGGGTGCGTCCACCCAGACGGTCGACCTCGTGGCGGTTCACCCCGCGGAACACGATGCGCTCCCCGTTCACGCGGAAGATCTCCCCATCGACCTCCACCCGGCGGAACCCGAGCCGCAGGTCCACGGTTTCCGCGCCGTCGGCGGCACGGACGTGCGCGTCGAACAGGACCGGGCGCTCCGCGCTCCAGGGGGCGAACCCGGGGGTGTCCGCGGGGACCGTCACCTCCTCACCGGTGCGGGCGGTGACCCCGAGGTGCGGCACCTCGACGGCGGCCTCGAGCGGCTCCCCGGCGATGTCGCTCGCCTCGATGCGGAAGGACCCGGTGCCGGTCGCCGGGTCGTAGTCGGTGATGACCTCGAGGTCATGGATGCCCCCGGCCGGGCGCAGCAGCAGCTCGACACTGCGGAAGATCCCGGAGGCCCACCACATGTCCTGGTCCTCGAGGTAGGTGTTCACGCTCCACTGGTGGACCCGCACATCCAGGCGGTGCTCCTCGGCCTCCCGCAAGAGGTCCGTGACGTCGAACTCCTGGGTGAGTCGAGACCCGGCGGTCACTCCCACCTCGGTGCCGTCCACCCACACCTTCGCGCAGGAATCGACCCCGAGGAACCGCAGCAGCACCCGGTCGCCGTCCGCGATCCGCCGCGTCCAGTCCTCCGGGACCAGAACCGTCCGTGAGAAGTGCCCGGTGGGGTTCTCGTCCGGCACGTGCGGCACGTCCAGAGGGATCGGGTAGATGACGTTCGTGTACTGCGGCGCGCCGTGGCCCTGGAGCTGCCACAGACCCGGCACCTCGAGCTGGCCGGCGGGCTCTAGGTCCGATCCGTCGGCCCGCTGGCCGAAGGCGACATCCCAGCTGCCGTCCAGCAGCAGTGCGGGGGCGTCGCTCGTCAGGTGGGCCCGGCCCGGCAGGCGGCCCCGACCGGCGGGAAGCTGCTCCCAGTAGAGGTCCTCGGGCGGGGAATACGGCATCGTCGTCGTCATACGTCAACGCTACCCACTGCACCCTCTCGCCGACAGGCCCTGTGGCCCGCAGTGGGCGACGTAGACTGCCCTCCCGTGACGACACCCGAGCAGACCCCGGCGCCGCGGTCGCCCGCCCGCGCCGACGCCGTCGCCCTGCGCAAGGAGTCCTACGAGCAGCTGCGGCGCCTCAGCACCTGGCGCCTGTTGTCGGCCACCAAAGCCCCCGCCGTCCTCGCGATCCTGCAGGCCGTCTTCCCCGCCGGGGACCGGCGGCTGCCCCGCAGCGAGCTCGTCGCCCGCGTCGCGACGCACCTGGACCTGCTCCACGACGAGCCGCGGGAGAACGACGCGACAGTGGAGGCCGACGAGGCCCGCGGCGGCCGCAGCGCGGGCGAGTACTGCGAGGCGTGGGTGCGCGAGGGGTACCTGACCCGTCGGGACGACCCGCAGCGCGCGGAGACCACGTTCGAGCCGTCGCCGGCAACGATCGACGCGATCGGGTTCATCGCCTCTCTCGAGGAGCACCGGCCCACCACCACCGAGTCACGCCTGCAGCTGGTCATCCAGCAGTTCGACCGCATCGTGCAGGAGACCGAGACGGACCGCGACGCCCGCCTGCGGAACCTCCAGGCCCGTCGGGAGCGCATCGAGGAGGAGATCCGCGACCTCACCGAGGGGGAGCTGATGCTGCCCAGCGTCGAGGCGACCCTGGACCGGGTGCGGGACGTGCTGCAGATCGCGGCCGAGCTCTCCGGTGATTTTCTGCAGTACCGCGAGGACCTGCGGGCGGTGGACCTGCACCTGCGGGAGCAGATCCTCTCCCCGGAGGGCTCGCGCGGAGAGGTCCTCGAGCAGCTGCTCGCCGGGGACGACCTGCTGGGGCAGTCGAAGGTGGGCCGCACGTTCACCGCCTTCTTCCGGATGCTGAACGACCCCACCCAGAACCGTCGCGCCCAGCAGCTGGTGGACTCGCTGCTGGAGCGCGACTTCGCGCGGAAGCTCGGTCGCGACGAGCGGGAACGCCTCGCCAACGTCTTCAGCGACCTCTACGAGCCTGCCCAGGAAGTGCTGGACGTCAAGACCGAGCTGTACCGCTCGCTCGCCCGTTTCGTGCGCAGCCAGGACTTCCGTCAGCATCGGGTGCTCGCGGACCTCCTGCAGGAGGCGCAAGGTCTGGCGCTCGCCCAGAAGGACGACGTCGCCCCACGCACTCCGGTCGATCTGGACCTGGAGCTGTCGCGCGCCCGGATCTCCTCGGTCTCTCAGCACCTGCTGAAGGACCCCACCGACCCCGGCGTCCCGGGGGAGGCGGAGGTCCACGATGCGACCGCGCTCAGCGTGGAGGTCCTCGGTGAGCTGGTCCGGACCAACGACATCGACATCGTGGGTCTGACCAGCAGCGTGAACAGTGTGCGGGGCCGCGACGGGCAGGCCACGATCGCCGATGTGCTGCGCCAGGAGCCGCCGACCCAGGGGCTTGCCAGCGTCATCGGGCTGATGTTCCTGGCGACCCAGTACGCCGAGCCGCGCGAGGGCGCCACCGAGCTGGTGCGATGGGCGGAGTTCGACGGCCGTGACTATGCCGCGAAGGTCCCCGCGTTCTACTTCCTGGCCGACGTCCCCGCCGACTGAGCAGCGGGCGCGGCATCCCGGGACGGGGTGTGTCTGTCAGCCGAGGTCGGCGCAGGCGCGTTCCGCGGCGCGGCGCAGTTCCTCGAGGTCCGCGCCGTGGTCGGCCATCCGGCAGCCGCGACCGTGGGGCGCCACGGTGATGCCCTCGGCCTGCCAGTGGGGGAGGGCCTTCTCCAGCAGGGGGTGGTCGCCGCTGCGGGAGGTGACGCGCCACCAGGGGACGGAGCCGCCCCAGTCCCGGAGCATCCGTCCGACCTCGCGGGGGCCGACGCCGCAGATCGCGCCGATCTGCCCATAGGCGGCGACGCGACCCGGTGGGATCGCCTCCACGGTGCGCAGCACCCGCTCCAGCCGGACGTCGTCCATGAGGAGGAGTCTGACACGGCACGAAGGCGCCGGCCACGGTGGATCGGCGCGCAGCGGACGAGCGTGCTGCACGCCGGATACGGACG
>JAUNUA010000167.1 GCA_030538435.1 Brachybacterium sp. | reverse complement strand
CCGGGATCGGACAATGCCGGGAGGCCGCGGGTCAGAACGCCGGGATGACGGCGCCGTCGCGGAAGGTCTCTTCGATGTACTGGCGCACGTCCTCGGAGTGCAGCAGTTCGTCGAGCTGCACGAGTGCCTCGTTCTCCGCGTCCTCGGTGCGGACCACCAGCATGTTCGCGTAGGGGTTGTCCTCGCCGTCCTCGAGGACCAGGGCGTCCTCCGACGGGGTCAGGCCGGCCTCGATGGCGTAGTTGCCGTTGATGACGCCGGCGGCGAAGTCCCCCAGGGTGCGGGGCAGCAGCGCCGCGTCGACCTCGGAGAAGGTGAGGTTGTTCGGGTTGTCGGTGATGTCATCGGTGGTCGCCGCGGTCACGTCCACGCCGTCCTCGAGCGTGATGACGCCGTTGTCCGCCAGCAGCTGCAGCGCGCGGCCACGGTTGGTGGGGTCGTTGGGGATGCCGATCTCGGCGCCGTCGGCCAGCTCGTCGAGCGAGGTGAGGTCCTCGGAGTAGACACCGAGCGGCTCGATGTGCACGCCCTCGAAGGCGTGGAGGTCGTAGCCGTTCTCCTCCATCTCGGTCTCGAGGTAGGGCATGTGCTGGAAGTAGTTGGCGTCGACCTGGCCGTCGCTGAGCAGACGGTTCGGGATCGGGTACTCCGTCTGCTCGTTCAGCTCGAGCTCGAGACCCGCGTCCTCGGCGAGGTTGTCGCGCACGAACTCCAGGATCTGCATGTGCGGGACCGGGGTGGCGGCGATGCGGATGGTGGTGACGCCGTTCTCCTCGGCCAGCGGCTCCTCGTCCCCTCCCCCGCAGGCGGCGAGGGACAGGGCGGCGATGCCGGCGCCGGAGGCGAACAGGGTGCGGCGGTTCAGGACGGTCATGGGGATGCTCCTCTGGTCTGTCGGGGTCGGGGTCACAGGTCAGGTATGGGAGTCGGACGCGGTGGGGGGCCGGACAAGGGCGGAAATCGGACAGAGGTGGGGGTCGGACGGGAGTAGAGCTACGGGTGGCGCGGGCGGCCCGGGGTGGGCCTTGCTCAGCTGGCGCGGGCGCGGTGGTCGACGGCCTTGGACAGGCGGTTGCCGATCACCTGCACACCGATCACGACGATCACCAGCAGGATCACGGTGGCGATGGTGATCTCGGTCATGTACCCGGTGTAGCCGCGGTTGTAGGCGAGCTGGCCCAGTCCCCCGCTGTTCACCGAACCGGCCATCGCGGTGTAGCCGATGACGGCGATGGTGGTGGTGGTCAGGGAGCCGATGATGCCGGGCAGCGCCTCGGGGATCAGCACCTGGCGGATGATCTGCCAGCGACTCGCGCCCATCATCTGCACGGCCTCGATCTTCCCGGCGGGGATCTCGCGCAGGTTCAGCTCGAACAGGCGCGCCGCGAACGGCACCGCCGCGACGGTCAGCGCCAGCATGGCGGCATTCGGGCCGGTGGAGCGTCCGGTGATCGCGTCGGTGATCGGGATCATCGCGATGATCAGGATGAAGAAGGGGAAGGAGCGCAGCACGTTCACCACGAACCCGGCGGCCTGGTTGATGGTCCGCACCAGCGGCGATTTCGCGTCGTCGGTCTCGAACAGGGCGATGCCGAGCGGCAGGCCCAGCAGCACGGTGAACAGCATCGTCCCGACCGTCATGTACACGGTCAGCCACAGGGCCTCCCAGAGGCCGTCTCGCCAGCGCCACAGGATGGGGTTCTGCGCCCATTCCTGGATGGTCTCGATCATGCGGTCACCTCCTGCGCGACGACGCCGCGTCGCTCGAGCTCGGCGAGGAAGTCGGCGAGGCCCTCCTCGCTGATGGGGGCACCGGAGTCGTTGCGCAGTGCCAGTTGGACGCGGCCAACCTGTCGGCCGCCGATGGTCTCGATGGTGCCGGCGACGATGGTGGGGTGAGCGCCGTGCTCACGGGCGAGGCGCGTCAGGTCCTCACTGGTGCGCAGGGTGCCGGGCTCCTCCGGGTTGTCGCCGTAGTCGCAGTTGACGATGCGGGCACTGATGCCGGTGGGGGCGGGCGGCAGGGGGATGAGTTCCCCGGCGAGGGGGCCGCGCGGGTCGGAGGCGACGTCCAGCAGGCTGCCGGACTGCACCACGCGCCCGTTCTCCAGCAGCGTCACGGCGTCGCAGACCTCGCGGACCACAGCCATTTCGTGGGTGATGATGACGACGGTGATGCCGAGGCGGCTGCGCAGGTCGCGGATCAGCTGCAGGATCTGGCGGGTGGTGGAGGGGTCGAGGGCGCTGGTGGGCTCGTCGCACAGCAGCACTTTGGGTTCCGCGGCGAGGCCGCGGGCGATGCCGACGCGCTGGATCTGCCCACCGGAGAGCTGCGCGGGATAGTTGTTCTCCCTGCCCTGCAGGCCGACCAGCTCGACGAGCTCCTGTACTCGGGTGCGGCGCTCGGCGCGGCCGACGCCGGTGATCTCCAGGGGGTGGGCGATGTTCTGCGCGGCGGTGCGGGAGTCCAGCAGGTTGGCGTGCTGGAACACCATGCCGATGTTGCGGCGGGCGGCGCGCAGGGCGGGGCCCTCGAGCGCGGCGATGTCGGTGTCGTCGATGCTGACGCGGCCGCGCGTGGGCTTCTCCAGGCCCGTCAGGCAGCGGATCAGGGTGGACTTGCCTGCTCCCGACCGGCCGACGATGCCGTGGATCTGCCCGGCACCGACCTCCAGGTCGATGCCATCGAGCGCGACGACGTCGTCTCCGCCGCCCGGCGCGGCGAAGACCTTGGTGAGGCCGTCCAGAGTGATCACGAGGTGCAGTCAAACAGAGGACAGCGCCAGGACGACGCGCGTGTTCACATAAGGACCACTTCGGACGGTCATCGTGGGAGACATCACCGGGACAGGGCGCCGCAGAGTTCGCCGGGTCACACGGTGGGGTGGCAGGGGTGGCGCGTCTGCGCACGCCATCGCGCCTTCGCTCCCCTGCCCGTGAGGCTCCCGTCCGGGATCAGTCGTCGAACCAGGTCGTATCGGCGTCGATCAGCCAATGGTTGCGCAGCATCAGGGCACGCTCGATCGCGGCGAGAACCCCAGCCACCAGCAGCGTCGTGTTCAGCCACGCCGGCAGCGAGACCGGTGAGGTGAAGGTGCCCACGCGTTCGGCCACGATGTCGAACCCGGTGACAAGCTCCAGCAGCTGCGGCACAGCAAGGGCAAGCCCGACCAGCAGCACCAGCACCGCTGCCACACCGATCGCCCGGCTGATGCCTGGGTGGGTTCGATCGACGCGCGCACGGCGGCCCTCCGCGGTGGCCGGGTGCGGGGTGAGGACCTGCTCTGTGCCGTCCTCGCGCACCAGGTGGATGCGCCGCATCCCGAAGGTCGTGAGCGCCACCTCGATATCACCGCCGGCCACGGAGAACGCGGCGGGCAGTCGCGTCGCCATCGCGACCTGCACCCCATCACGGTAGAGCGCGGCCGGGATGTTGCCCGCGGATACGGACCCATCCCCGCGCTTCTCCCCATCGGCGAGGTAGTTGACATCCACCAGGTACCGGCTGCCGGTCTCCGGTCCTGGCGCGGGCCCCTCGGACGGCAGGGTGATGCTGAACATGCTGCGCGTCAGCAGGTGATACCAGCGGAACGGGCGCAGCGGACTGCCGTCCCCCTCCTCCACCCGGGCGCGATGCCGCCGACGTCGCCATCTGTCCCCCACGGTGCGTTCCCCTCACGTTGTCGGCACCCGAATCCTGCCAATCGTCCCGCATGAGGGTACCCGTGCGGGGCCCCGCCCCTACCGCGCACCCGGCCCGCCCCTGCCGCGCGGCACCCCATGACATCCGTCAGTAGTGACAGGTGAGAACTCCACTCCGACCAGTGCGTTCGCGCCCTACTGCGTGGCCGGCGCCGACGGCAGGGTGGAGCCATGACCACGAACACCGCACCCATCTCCCCCTCCGGGACGATCCCGGCCGACAGTCCACCCACCCCGACCACCACCACGGCCACCACCCCAGGCGCCCTCACCGACACGGGGGCCGAGATCCTGATCCGGGCGACCGGTCTCGAGCGCCGCTACGGCTCCGTGCGCAGCGGTCACCTGGCCGTCGCCGGCATCGATCTGGAGGTCCGCCGCGGCGAGCTGTTCGCGCTGCTCGGCACCAACGGCGCCGGGAAGACCTCCACCCTGGAGGTGCTGGAAGGCCTCGCCCCCGCGACCGCCGGAACCGTCGCGGTGTTCGGCGAGGACCCGTACCGCTCGCGCCGCAGCATCCGCCCCCGTCAGGGCCTGATGCTGCAGACCGGCGGTTTCCCCTCGGACCTCACCGCCGCCGAGGCTCTGCGCATGTGGACCGCCACCCTCAGCACCCCCCGCCCGGTCGCGGAGGTGCTCGAGGACGTCGACCTCGCCCACCGTGCGGACACCCGCATCTCCTCCCTGTCCGGAGGCGAGGTGCGGCGTCTGGACCTGGCCTGCGCGCTGGCCGGCGACCCCGAGATCCTGTTCCTGGACGAGCCCACGACGGGCCTGGACGTCGAGTCCCGCGCCCGCACCTGGCGGCTCATCGCAGGCCTGAAGGAGCGCGGCACCACCATCGTGCTGACCACCCACTACCTCGACGAGGCAGAGACCCTCGCCGACCGTCTCGCGATCATGCACGAGGGCCGCATCGTCAGCGAGGGCACCGTCCGCGACGTCGTCTCCGGGCACCCCTCCACGATCCGCTGCGAGCTCGCATCCGATGCTCCCGCGCTGCCCGCCCTGCGCGGCGACGTCACTCTCGCCCACGGGCGACTGGAGGTCACCACCGACCACCTGCAGGCGGACCTCGCGGCCCTGCTCGCCTGGGCCGACGAACACCGCCTGACCCTGGAGGGCCTGGACGCCCGCGCGGCCAGCCTCGAGACCGTATTCCTGACCATCGCCGAGGGAGAGACCCGATGAGTACCACCACCGCCCCCACCACTACATCCCCCGCACGCGCCAGGTCGACCGACCACTCCGCGCGCCGCACCCCCGGTCACCGGCTGTTGGGTCTCGCCCGCGCTGAGCTGACCCTGCTGCGGCGCAACCGCATGCAGCTGATCACCGCGATCCTGCTGCCCGTCGCGATCCCCTTCCTATACCTGCCGATCGCCCGGGCCGGCACCGGACCGGCGCATCTGGCGGGCGCGCTGGGCCTGATGTTCGTGATGGTGCTGCTGTTCGTCGTCTACTACAACCTGCTGTCGGCATACGTCGCGCGCCGCCAGGAGCTGGTGCTGAAGCGCCTGCGCACCGGGGAGGCGTCCGATGCGACCGTTCTCGCGGCGACCTCGGTGCCGGCGCTGGTGCTCGCCGCGGTGATGATCACGGTGACCAGCGCGATCGCCGGTCCGCTGCTGGACCTGCCCGCCCCGGAGCACCTCGTCGTGATCGTCGGCGGCCTCCTGCTCGGCGCACTGGTGATGGTGCCGCTCGCCCTCGCGACCGCGAACATCACCCGCACCGTGGAGTCCGCGCAGGTCACCGCACTGCCGTTCATGGGCATCGCGATCATCGGATCCGGC